>NZ_CAWNQF010000108.1:0-9211 GCF_963876465.1 Xenorhabdus sp. KK7.4 | reverse complement strand
CAGCAGCACAGGCTGCCTGTCTGCCATCACTTTAGTCGCATAAAGCTGATACAATTCGCTGATATTATTGACGTAACGCGTGATAAGCGTGTAATCCGGCCGATGCCCCAGTGCCACCAACGCACGGGCGACAATATTGACGAATCGCCAGGCAAACTCCCGGAACGCGGCACTGTTCCCTTCCCCACTCAATTGCCCCGCCAGACGGGAAGCGACTTCAGAGACCCGGCCAAACCGCCCGACCGCATTGTAACGGGCTGAAATCTCCGGCCAGCCCAGATGAAAAAGGGACAGTTCACTGCCACGTCCGGCCCGGTGCGCTTCTGCCCAGATGCGCCTTAACAGGTCGGCATCCCCTTTGGGATCAAAGACAATTACCACCTCACCGCGCCGGATATCCTGCATTATCAACAATTCAGCCAGCCGGGTTTTCCCCACCCGCGTCGTGCCCATGACTAAGGTATGTCCGACCCGTTCGCGCAGATCCATAAACACTTCGGCTTCCTGCGGTTCAATACCGTGGATCATGGAATTACCCCCAACCGGAGGCAATGGTCGCACCGGATTTAACGGGGAATCTTTGCGCAACAGATTTGACAATGCCGACCAGCGGTATTCGGTTCGATGCTCCAGTAAGCGGGCAAACTGATAAACCTGAGAGGGTTGCACAAATCGTTCGACTTCCGGTCGCCGCGTATCCTGCAAACGCTGGGTATGCTTCTGCTGCCAGCGAAAACCCCGACCCAGAAACAAGCGCTGATGACTGACGGGAATGTGTTTTGTGCTCATCTGGTAACGCGGTAAACGGCTCAGGTTTCGGCGATAGCGGATAACCTGAATGCCCTGCCAGGTGCGTATTATTGCTAATACAGTAAAACCACCGGCCATCACATAGCTGACGGAGGGGGCCAGTGCAATCGCCCAGGGTGCCCTAATGCAGATAAATGCCGCCACCGCTGAAACCACAGCGGTATTCAGCTCGACAGCCGGACGCAGCAAGGCTTCAACCACATGACGACGGCTCATAGTGAGGGCTGCTGAGAAAGTTGAGTTTCGGTGATCAACACAGGGTAATGTTGCAGTTGCAAGCGTCGGGCCAGCTCTGTGCCGGAAGCCGGTGATAACAGGATATCCGGTGCTAAAGCGCGCAGTGACTGTAATCCGGTCATTGTACTGACATTAACGACCAGTCCCACCGCGTGCAATTGTGCCAGACGGGCTGCATGCTGACTTAGCCACTGACGAGAGTCAGGATCATCACCAATCAAAAATAACGCGCCAATCCCCGGCAATTGCAGTGAGCGGTTGACCACTTTTCCCGGTGTCAGTTCCGGTGTGTTAACCGGCAGCATGGCTGCTTCCCCCTCCACTTCTGGCGAGAAAGGGTGTGATTGTGCAGCACGATAATTCGGCTGGGCATTAATGCTTTCATAAAAGGGCGAGGCATCTTTGCCGCCTAAATCGGCAATCACGTTCAGTTCGGCATGGCCGGTAGTCATCCATAACAGACCGATGATGGGGAATACGCTCAGCCGTTTCATTGTAATGGCGTGACCTGCCATCCTTGTTCCCCCTGTCGTAATAATACCGGCATCAATCCTTTACCAAACCGGAACCAGTATCCCGCATCATGATTCAGCGTGATTTGTCGGTTACGGACCTGTTCAACAGGAATATGATGCGTTTTAGCCCACTGCCGTAAGGTGTCATCATTACGTTGGCTGTCGACCAGATAGATATCCACCGGCTGCTTTGCCGCCAGCACTTCGGCCAAACGGGTGTCACATTGCGGGCAATCTTTAGCTCTGACAAACAGAGCCAGCCGACCGTTTGCTTCATGCGATTTTTCCATATTGACCGGCAAAACATCAGGAAACAGCCGCTGCCAGGCCGCATCCACTTCCCGCTGGAAACGCAGTTCTTTTTCCGTTCGGGCAAACTCTGACTTAACCCACTGTTCAGCATAACGGCGGCGTTCGACATCGCTTTCGGCTTCAATGCCTAATGCGGTCAACGGATCAAGTCCCGGCGACTGAATACCCCTTGGCCCGTTCATCAGTTGCTGATAACGCTGATATTCATCGGTACTTAACTGCCACTGTTCAGCCTGATTATTCAGGGATTGCGGCTGGCTTTCAGTCGTTCGTGTCTGCTGCGAAGCTAACGGTGTCGGCGTGACTGCCCAGACCGGACTGCTCAGCAGCCATACCAACACACTGAACTGGTATAATTTCATCAGCGCCCTCCCGACTGAGTAGATTTAGCCGGAGCTGGGAGCTGATAGCCCTGTCGCAAATGGTGACAAACAACACGCTTCACCTCATCCACTTCCAGTTGCCAGGCCGGACCTGCCATCACCTGCAATGCCGTGCGTAACCGAATCGGACCCAACTGAGCGTGTACGGATGGTAGCGGCTGGCGATATAAAATGTCATTCGTCTTGTCAGGCACACAGAGGGCGTAGCCGGATTGACGCGATGCATAACGCATGGCATCAGCCACCGTGGGGCTCTGGGATGTGGGAAGCTGAATATCAATCAACTGGGAAAGTGGATCACGCTGCGCTGCTGTCGGGGCGGTACTGACCAGCACATAGCGCCCGTAGCGGACGACTTCAGGTGTTTGCTGATAAATATCCGGTGAAACAGTTTGAATGTTTTGCGTCAACGTAACGGAAGAAAAACTATTTTGGGAAGATTGAGGGAGCGGTTGTTTTACGGGAACCTTACATCCCGTCAGTATGACCGCGATTAAGCCGATTAACACCGTTATTTTCATGCCAAATAGGTTCCTGCTCAGTCATAAAATAATCCTGACTATGCAAGGAACCCGGTAATGTATTCAATGAACAACTCAACTGTGTTTGCTGAAAATTAATATGCCGAAACAGACATTATAATGTGTCAATGTTAGGTTTTTATCCGTGGGTTATTCAGCCGCTGGCTGATTTTCATCAACCGACTGACGGATTTTTCGTTCAATAAAATTGCCGTAGTCATCGAAATAACGGCTGGGCCAGATTTCAGCGGGTTCCATTCCCAAACGGGTCGCGATGATGAGTTCCCCCTTCGGCCATGAGCGGGATAAGGTATTTGCCAGAGTGGAAGAACTGAGTCCCGATTCGCGGGATAAAGCGGCGAGTGTCGTACCACGTTTGCGTAATGCACAAATAATCTCGGCTGGGTGCCAGTCTTGGTGAGTGTGAGTCATGCCTGCGTCCCCTTCTGTTAATTATTAATGGTGGCGGTTCAAAACAGGGTTCGCAGTACCGGAGTTATCAGCCGGCGAGACCGAAGTCTCCCCTGCCTGAACCGCCATTGAAGGGGCGATAACAGGCACACTGGTAGAAACTTCCTACCAGTGGATAACTTACGGGGCTGCGACCTCCCGACTATCGGATTTTGCCGATAGCATTTTTACTTTAACTGATTGAGTTATCTAATTCAATAATCGAACATGTAAATAAAATAAGTAAATTAGGTAAATGAAATAAACAATCTAAGAAAATAAACAAATATATTAATATGATAGTTTTCATACACTGCCTTAACATTTAAGGTGGCAAACGAAAAAATATCTATTAATGGTTATTCACACACTACTTATTATCAGGATCAAAAAAGGCCCCTTCGGGAGCCTTTTTTGAAAAATATTCTTCACACTCCGACCATCAATAAAAATGAGTAGGGGCGGGTGCTTACACAAATAGAGTTGCCTCTGGTTACAGATTATATAACATTCAATAAAATGCGTCAATGCATGCACTTTCGCCATATAAATCCAGATAAAACAAAAGTATACTATACCAAATTAATAAAAAATGGGCATCACAACGCAATGACTATTGAAGCCATCACAAGATCACTTTCCGCTTCTAGATTTGCTACCTATCAATTACCAATTCTTGGTGGCGCATCCCCTGAACAATGTTTAGGTGTTTATTTATGGAATAAACAACTGGCCAGTGCTTTCTTACCTGCGTTACAAGTCATTGAAGTTTCATTACGCAACGCCCTCTATCAGTCTTATATTCACTATGAAGAAGAACGGATTGAACGCAATTTTGCCAGCCATGTTTGGGCAGAGAAAAAATCCCAAATAGACGGCCATTGGTTCGTCAATGCGTTCACACAACGGAATAATCCCGGTGCTTATAAAGGCATTCAGGCAGCCATAAACCAGTTAGAGAAAGAGAAAAAACCTCATACGCCTGAAAACATTATCGCCAAACTGACCTTTGGTTTCTGGGTTTCTATGGTCAGAAATGATTTTGATATTCAAAAAAAACCTTACTTGGTACTTTGGCCCCATTTGAGAGGTGCAGTTTTCCCAAACGCATTGAATACGCAAACAGGCCGCCCATTATCGATTAATAGCATTGGTAATGAGCTAAAAGAAATTAACAAAATTCGTAACCGACTCTCTCATCATGAACCTCTGTGGCGTGATCAAAAGGCGTATCAGGTTGAAGATATTGTCAATAAAGTGATTGAGCATTACGAACGTTGTTTAAAAGTTATTAATTGGATCAACCCATCCAATCTTAAGCTATTAGATATTATTGAAAATAATCAAAAAATGGCAGAGTTATGCAGCCTTCATTCACTCTGGAAAAATAAACAACTTCCAGAAGGAATATCATCACTGCACATCAATAAAGACTGGAGAAAATTAGTCATTTTAGACGCTTCTCATATCGGGGAAATTGTTCATATTTCGGATAATCACATTTTAATAAAAAGCAGAAAAGATAAGGCGATATTTTTTGGAAGAAAAGAAGAGCTTGATGGTGGTATAGAAGCATATAAAAAACATGACGTGGTGAAATACTACCCGGAGTCAAGCACTGTACGCTATCCAAATGCAAAAAGGATCACCAAGGTGTAAAATTTAACTCAAAGATTGATCAGTACACGGCGATTTATAATAAAATTCAATCTACAATCATGCTGCTTTCAACACTGGATAGAGAAATGCGAATCGCCGATTTAATGAAGTTAATATTTAAAGTTGAATAATTTATTATTATCATAATAAAAAAATAAATATTCATTAAATTGAAATATCGAAAAAATTTGTGAGCTAGTTAAAAAAAACAAAAATTTCTCACATTAATTTTATAAAATTTCATACCATGAAGTATCCTATCTTTATTTATACCACCTGAGAAAATGCGTGTTATGTCGATAATAAATGAAACAAAAGAATTATCAAGAATCATTGGCGAAGGAAATATTTCTTTAGTTATAATAATTGTTTTTATTATTTTATTCATGAAAAACAAAGAAATTAGAGAGATGATTTCTTCATTTAAAGATCAGGGGTTAAATAAGTACAAAAGATATGGTGATAATTATATTTCTCTCGCCAGAGAAGAAAATACTATTGAATTGAACTTTATCGAAAGAAAAACAAAAGACATTTTGCTCACTAAATTGACAGGGATACGAGATTACAACAGCAGAAGAATTTATATGTTTTTATTATCAAAGCCATATAGATGCGATATTCCTGAAGGTCAATTAAAAGAGATAGTGAAATACATAACTCACGAAGATAAAAAATTTTCCACAGATTTTAAGAGATATAAAAAAGACAGAAAAATAAATCTTTTCATATCAATGATTTCATTGCTATTAATGTTGACATCAATCTTCTTATCGGTATTTAAATCCTATTCAAACCCCGAAGAAATTCATATTATCCCCTATGTACTAGTAGCAATAACAGAATTTTCATGGCTTTGGTTTTATAATAAGTTACCTAAAAGAAAAAAAATGCAAGAGTATGCTGATAAATTAGCTCAAATAGATACGAGTGAATTCAAATAAATCGCGTTATATAAAACAAGCCCTGTAATCACAGGGCAATACGTTAATGATTAAGACACCACTCAGAACGGAATATCCGAATCCCAGTCAGCATTCTCTTCTTCGGGTAAAACAGAAGGTTGTGCCGTTTGCGTGTTTTTTCGCTCTTTACTGGTGGGTTTAGAAGGCGGCTGCTTCTGTGCCGGTTGATGTCCAGCCTGCTGTGGCATCGTATTCTTTGTATCACCACGACTGCCCAGCATCTGCATGATGCCATTCACATTAACCACCACTTCCGTTGAATAGCGATCCTGCCCTTGTTGGTCCTGCCACTTACGTGTTTGTAACTGGCCTTCAATGTAGACCTGAGCCCCTTTTTGCAGATACTCCGCCGCAATTTCGGCTAATTTTCCGAAGATCACTACCCGGTGCCATTCGGTTTTTTCCCGAGTCTCACCGGTTTGTTTATCCCGCCAACTGTCTGAAGTCGCCAGTGACAGCGTTGTCACCGTGCCACCTGTTGGCAGGTAACGGATTTCCGGATCTTGTCCCAGATAACCCACTAAAATCACTTTGTTAATGCCGCGCGAAGACATGCTGATTTCCTCCCGGTTATGCTGACTGGCGTTGTGTCCAGCGCCCTTGTTGCAGCGCCAGTTCTGCCTGCTCACGGCTGGCAAAATATTCGGTTGATTCACGGGAGCACGGAACGCCCGCCTCCATGGTGCCGATATAAAATCCCGCACGGCTTTGTAACACAGCTAACGGTAACTGTTTATGGCAGTATTGCAGTGCCAGAACACCAATAGGGGCAATATTCATCTCTGCTTCCTGTTGTCTTTGATAATTAAAAGACTGCCCTGAAACATCAGGGCAAGTCAGTGGGGTAAAAGGAATATCAGAATGAGTTTTCTGCATATTCGGTTTGCGTAACACCGTTCTGTGGCGGTGTCGAATCGGATTGTTCGGCCTGATAGACTTTCTCCTGACCGATTTTGATCCAGTCCACTTTAATCAGACGGGCTTTCAGGCTGACGCGCTGTTCACCGGCATGGTCACCGCGTTTCAGGGTAAAAATGTCGGTGGAGGGGTTGCTTAACGTAAATCCCAGTAGCACTTTTTTATCCTCATCCACCGATTTCTGGCAACGACCGATCAGACTGGTCGCTTCCTTGCCCACCACAGTAATATCAAAACGCACATAGACCGGGTTATCACCCGGGCCATTTAATGCATTGATCACGCAACTCAGGAAGGTGCCGCTGGCGGTGCTGACATGGCGGATATTATTCAGATAACCCAATCCTTTGATATTCAGGTTGAAATAGTCATTTTTGGTTAACGCTGTGGTGTTCTCAGACATACGATGTTCTCCATGGAGGTAACAATAAGTAATGACGGAGAAAATCCCCTCCCTGACGGGAAAGATTTTCCCGCTGGGTGTCAGACAGTTACGTTGCTGACGTGCTGATAAAGAATAATGAACCTTCATTGCCGTTGGACCGGCAATATCTGCTTTCAAAGGGGGGCAGATGTACCGCGTTGAGGCACTCCCTTTCAGGCTACGGGAGTTTTCCAGCCACCCGAAGGCGATCGTTGCAGGCTCACCGATCATTTAAGAAACAGGGTGATTCTTAAAGCATCCTGTCAGCACGTCAATCAACAACCAGATCGTCAGACTTTTTGATTTGCCCGCCGGGCTTTGCGCGATTGGGTAACCGCTTTGTCATTCAGCATCCCTTTACAGCCCGGGTAGTTCACACAGCCCCAGAATGGCGAGGTTTTTCCCTGCCGCTGCCGCATCCGGCTGCCACAGTTCGGGCAGTCAGGGGTTTTCGGTAACGTCAGGTGTAACGGTTGGGCCTTGCCGCGTTCGACTAAATGCAACAGCCATTGCGCCTGTTTCTGCATAAACACCGCCAGCGACGTTTTACCCTGCGCAATATCTTCCAGCGACTGCTCCCATAACGCGGTCATGCCCGGACTGGTCAGGACCTCCGGCAACCCGGCAATCAGTTCCCGTGCCAGTGGTGTTGACTGAATCGCTTTCTTTTTCCGCTCAATCAGCCGGCGTTTAAACAAGGTGTCCAGAATGCCGGCACGGGTCGCCTCCGTGCCCAGTCCGGCATTCTCACGCAAGACCTGCTTTAATTGCGGATCACTGACCAGACTGGCGGCATTTTTCATCGCGGCAATCAGCGTACCTTCAGTAAACGGGGCCGGCGGTTTGGTGTGCAGCGACTGAATGCTGGCTTCAATAATCTGGCAGCGCTCGCCCTGATAAAAGCACGGGAGCGGGGGATCAACGTCTGACTTTTCCTGATTTTCAGTAAACAGTGCTTTCCAGCCCGTGGTCACATTGACCCGCCCTTTCGCCCGGAAGCGTTGCCCGCCGATATCCAGTGTCATTTCCGTCACATCCGTTTCCTGCGGGGGCAGAAACTGAGCCAGATAATGCTGACGAATAAGCTGATAAACCTGTAACTCGTCGGTCGTTAACCGGGTGAGGTCAAAAGCGTGACGGGTGGGGATAATGGCATGGTGGGCCGTGATTTTTTTGTCATTCCAGACCCGGGAAACCTGTTGTTTATCCAGTTGGTTGATAATATCAGCCATCGCCGGATCGGTTCGTGCCAGTGCGGTCAATACCACCGGAATATCTGCCTGCATGGACACAGGCAAATACCCGCAATCCGTGCGGGGGTAGGTGGTGGCTTTATGGGTTTCATACAGAGACTGAGCAATCGTCAGCACCTGACTGGCACCCATCCCCCAGAGACGGGATGCCGTCTGCTGCAACGTGCCCAAATCAAAACAGAGCGGCGGCGGGGTTTTCTCCCGTTTTTTGCTGACGGCCATCACTGTAGCCTGTGTGGCCTGCTGGCAACATTGTTGCACAGCCTGTGCTACGGCCTCCCGGGTACAGCGGTTTTCTTCATCGCCCTCCTCCGTAGCGGGCAGCCATTTCGCCTGAAAGCGGACAGTGTCTTTTTCCAGATTAGCCATCACCTGCCAGTAGGGTTCCGGCACAAAATTCGCAATGTCCTTATCCCGGCTCACCACCAGTGCCAGTGTCGGTGTCTGTACCCGGCCAATGGATAAGACCTCGCCAAAACCCAGGGCCTGCGCTTTCAGGGTATACAAACGGGTCAAATTGATACCCGTCAACCAGTCGGCTCTCGCCCGCCCCAGCCCGGCCTGATAGAGTGCTTCCGTCTGTTCTCCCGGTAAAACAGCCGCCAGAGCCTGCCGGATGCTGGTGTCATCCAGTGCCGACAACCACAACCGCCTGACCGCACCGCTGAAACGACAATATTCCAGCAACTCGCGAGCAATGACTTCCCCTTCACGGTCGGCATCGGTGGCAATAATGACCTCATCAACCTGTTTCAATAACTGCC
>NZ_CAWNQF010000107.1:2742-9343 GCF_963876465.1 Xenorhabdus sp. KK7.4 | reverse complement strand
ATCGGAGAAAATCAGTCGGGAACTGCCCGTGATTATCCGTCATTTATTAAACGAATTTGCCGACCAGAATAAGGCTAAAAAACTGCTACAGGCGCAACGTGATTCTAACGAAGCACTCTTGGTGAAAAGTAACTCCGATCCGTTGTATAACTTCTGTGCTTATTTGGTTTCGTTAGGGAAAGAATTAGGTATGAAGATGGGGAATAAAAATATTTATCCCAGAGCGCCCAGAATATACCTTTACCATGCCTACTTATCTTTTATGGAAGCCTATGGATTTGACAGGCCACTCACATTAACGAAATTCGGGGATTCCCTGCCTAAAGTGATGCAGGAATATAAGAAGGACTACCGGAAATTCAAAACCAAAAAGGGCTATTATTATAATATTGATTTAACGGATGAGGCGAATGAATGGCTTCCGGCTGTGCCTGAACAAGCGAACAAATAACCTACCCTATATAAATTTTTTATGCTTAACTGTGCATACTATGCACCAATAATCATAATTTATTGAATTTAAATACAAAAACAGGGTGAATAGTTATCTTTTAACTGTACGCCAACTATTCTCCCTGTTCATTTTGCTGAATAATTCAAGGAGCATAGTACGGATAGTCGATGGACACTGTATCCACCTTAAAAAATCATTTATTTTCAATTTATTAAATGATTTTTGGATAGGGTGAATAGTTGAAAGGCGTAAAAAGATTTATAGGGGACTCTCTCTGGCAGGTAAATAAAAGCCGGATGATAGGAGACAGTAAAATAAGGTATCAGCCTGATTTGGTATTACCAAAAATTTAAACGATGTAATATTCTGATTTTATTTAAGAACAGAGATTAATCACAAATTTACTGCTGAATTTTTCTTCATGCTAGAATAGATAAATATTCCTGCTGTATCCTGTTTCATTCATTCGATTTTATCGGAAGTCAGATCACAGGAGACAAGATGTCACACGTTATCTACTTATCATTAAAAGGCAAGAAACAGGGATTAATTTCAGCGGGCTGTTCAACGCCCGAATCCATCGGAAATCGCTACCAGACAGGAAGGGAAGACGAAATACAAGTACTGAGTGTCAATCATTCAGTAAGCCGCGATCAGAGTGCACATCATCACCCAGTCAGCTTTACCAAACCCATTGATAAATCCTCACCTTTGTTAGCAATGGCAATTGACGGGAACGAATTGCTGGAAGCGCGCTTTATGCACTACCGGACAAGCCCGATGGGACAACTGGAACTCTTTTACGAAATTAAACTGACAGGCGCAACGATTGTCGATCTAGCCTACAATTATCCCCATTCCATCAACGACAACGACGCAATCCCCCATGAAGTGGTGATGCTTGATTATAAATCTATCGCGTGTAGCCACATTGCAGCGGGGACTTCGGGCTACAGCATTACACAATTAGCCGGACGTGAAGAAGGCAGGCCGATTTTGTCTGGGTTCTCGAATGTGAAGCCATTGATTGAAGAAGCTGTTGCGGCTCTATTTAGCCATAAGTTCATACTGAAACATCAAGGGGATGCCTGCCAAGATATTGCATATGGTGTGGAAACGGATAAGGGACTGATTGAGGGAATATGTCAAACATCTGGAATGACAAAACAGTTTGATGCCAAAAAAGAAGAAAATATTGAAGTTAAATATTTATTTCAGACAAAAATAGGGATTTGATAATGTCGATTTTTAAAACTAAAACCGTTAAAGGCGGAAAAACAACAGAAATTGAAACCGATATTTTTTATTTAAACCAAATTCCGGATGCAATGGAAAAAATGGGCTGGGAGATGGCACCAAAATTAATGCGCCATTGGTTTAATACAAAACCTGCCTATACATTTACGGAAGAAGTAAAAACCAAATATGTTACAGGTAAAGCAATAGATATACCAAATGAAAGAATGAATGACTCCATCATAAAAATGCAATGGGCACTGAAATATAAACAACCTAAAGATGTGATGGATGTATTAATTAATGGTTGGGCAAGTAATGCAGGTATAGACCAATTAAAAATTCAATTAGAAAAAGAAGGTGGAAAGAAAACATTAGGATATGAAAATGATATACGAGAAATAGATACTTTTTCAGTGGTTAATTCTAGAAGATTTGGCTCTAAATTTGATACGATTGACGACTGGTATGGTGCTATGGGCAATTCCAATATGAAGGTAGCTGTTAAAGGCCATGTGGATAAATTAAATAATAAAGATGTTTTTGTCACCGAACAGATTGGTATGTATTTAAAAGACACCTATGATTTTGTTGGCTCTAACGAACCTTTGGGAATCTGGAGTAAAAACGGCATCTTAGATAAAGTTAGCTCCGTTGATTATGCGGCTCTTTATGCAAGTGGAAGCTGGATGGTTCTATGGATTAAATACAATGGATATGTTCCTGTCATTAATGATAGTTTTAGAAAATGGCAGAAAAAACATAATGAAGGCGGTGATTTTATGGTTTTTTCTGATATTTTATGGATGGATCCATTACCACAAAATAGAATTATTCACCTATGAAAACTCAATGTGAATGTTTTTTAAAAAAACCATTGCTGGTTTTTTTTCTACTTGCTATTTTTATAATATGGATGTTATTTCCATCCACTTTCTTTTTTGGTAATTGGAATAAAGAATTTGAAGTAAAGGATGAAAATGGTCAATATACCGCAGTGGTATATAAAAAATTACCCATATCGCCATATGCAATGTTTAAGTTTGTTATGGGGGATAAATATTTCATTGTTTTATATGATAGTAAAAACAGAGATATCTGGAAGAGTTCTCCATTTACATCAATATCATATGAAGCGTTTTTTGCTTCATTTGGTTTTCCAACCCCTAATACTGATGCTTTTATATATCCAACAGATGATGGATATGAGAGTATCCATATAAATAAATTAGACTGAAAATTTTTGTAAATATTCTGTATTCATGTTTCCCCTTGTTTAGCCTCTAAATTTTAGAGGCTTTTTTATTATTTTTCAAAGTGTTAAATAGTATTTTAAAGAAAATAACTATTCCAAAAAACACCATGAAAAAACTACTCGAATTACGCCAACAAAAAGCCGATTTAACCCAACAAATGCGTTCGCTGCTGACCAAAGCCGAAAATGAAAAACGCTCACTCAATGCTGATGAAGCCAAACAGTTCGACGAGCTGCGCAGCCAGTCCGATAACCTGAATACGGAAATTGCCCGTTATGAGTCTTTATCTGATGAAGAACGTAATCAGGCAAAGAATCAGCCAATCAGTAAAACACTCAGCAATGACGAGCTGCGCCACTATATTCTGACTGGTGAAGCCCGTTCCCTGTCTACAAGCGTTCCGTCTGATGGTGGCTATACCGTTATCCCTGAGCTGAATAAACAAATCATGCAGCAACTGTCTGATGAATCGGTCATGCGCCGGATTTGTACAGTTAAGACCACACGTAGCAACGAATACAAACAGCTTGTTTCGGTCGGGGGCGCAGCGGTCGTCCACGGGGGAAGAAGGCAAGGCGCGTAGTGATACAGCGACACCGAAGATGGAAGAAGTCAGCATTAAACTGTTTCCTATCTATGCTTACCCCAAAACCACACAGGAAATTATCGACTTTAGTGATGTCGATATTTTAGGCTGGCTGACTGCTGAGATCGCAGATACTTTCGTTGATACCGAAGAAACAGATCTGGTTAGCGGTGACGGTAGCAAAAAAGCGAAAGGCTTTCTGTCTTATCCCCGTGATACCCAAACCGACAAGGTACGTACATTCGGTACGCTGCAAAAGCTGGAAGCAACCAGCCTTGAAGCTGATAGCCTGATTGACCTGAAATTTCTGCTGAGGAACAAATATCGTAAAAATGCGGTGTGGGTGATGAATTCCACAACTGCTGCGCAAGTTCAAAAGCTGAAAAATAGCAACGGGGATTACATCTGGAGGGAGCGTCTGCAAGCGGCTGATCCTGATATGTTGCTGGGCTTACCTGTCCATTATCTCGAATTTATGCCGGATAACATCATTGCGCTAGGTGACTTCAAACGCGGTTACTTCATCGTTGACCATCAAACGGGCATTCGTACTCGCCCCGACAATATCACCGAGCCGGGATTCTATAAGGTACACACCGATAAATATTTGGGCGGTGGGCTGGTAGACTCCAACGCAATCAAGGTGTTGGAAATCAAAGTCTCTTGATAATCTTGGAGTTTATCGATGAAAAATGATTTTGAAATCCGTACCGCTTCATTATCTGCTAGTGATAAGAAACTGACAGGCTATGTGATTAAGTGGAACAGCCGATCACATATCTTGTGGGATGAGTTTATCGAACAGTTCGCCCCGAATGCCTTTAGCGCCAGTCTAGCGGCAAGTGCTGATGTCAGGGCACTGTATGAACATGATCATATGAACCTGTTAGGCCGTACCACATCTGGAACATTGCAACTTAGCGAAGATGCCACCGGATTACGTTTCGAACTCACCCCGCCTGATACGCAATTAGGGCGTGATGTACTGACACTGGTTGAGCGTGGTGATATTCAGGGAATGAGCTTCGGATTCAGGGCACTGAAAGACCAATGGGACACGGAGCAAACGCCATACATTCGAACAGTATTAGAAGCTGAATTGCGGGAAATCACAATCACCAGCTTGCCTGCTTATCCTGATAGTGGCGTAGAAATTGCCAGACGTTCACTGAATGCGATTAAGCTCAGTAATGCGGATTTGCGCCATTACTGGCTGCAACTGTCCGAGGTGTGATTATGTGGCCTTTTAAACGTAAAGCCGCTGAGACTCGTAGTATCAGTATTGATGAGTTTCTTTCTCTGGCAGGTATGTCTAACACCAAATCCGGCGAGCATGTTTCACCATCTACAGCGGAAGGCTTACCCGCAGTAATGAATGCCGTCACCGTGATTAGTGAAGCCATTGCCACCATGCCCTGTTATCTTTATCAGGTTCAGCACCAGAACGGAAAAGAATCCCGCGAATGGTTGAGTGATCATCCGGTAGATTATTTGCTTAATGAATACCTAAATGACTGCCAGACTCCGTTTCAGTTTAAACGAACTTTAATGCGTCATTGCTTACTCAATGGGAATGCCTATGCGGTCATAGTCTGGGGAAAAGACGGACAGCCACAATCGTTGCACCCTTACCCGCCGTCAGCAGTTGTGCCACAGCGACTATCGGATCACCGATTTGCCTACACCATCACCGAACCTTATAGCGGCAAGGTCAAAACCTATCTACAGGAAGAAGTATTGCATTTGCGTTATGCCACCGAAGATGGCTTTCTTGGTCGCTCACCAGTCACGATTTGCCGTGAAACGCTGGGTTTGGGGCTAGCACAACAGCGCCACGGGGCAAGCATTATGAAAGAGGGCATGATGGCAGCGGGCGTGATTAAAGCCGCTGACTGGCTGGATGGCATCAAGGGTAATAAAGCGTTGGAAGCGCTCGAACGCTACAAAGGTGCACGTAATGCAGGTAAAACGCCAATACTTGAAGGCGGGATGGAATACCAGCAGTTAGGCATGAGCAATCAGGATGCAGAATGGCTGGCCTCCCGCCGTTTCACTATTGAAGATATCGCCCGTATGTTCAATGTCAGTCCTATCTTCCTGCAAGAATATTCGAACAGTACCTACAGTAACTTTAGCGAGGCATCACGCGCTTTTCTGACGATCACTATGCGCCCGTGGCTTGCCAATTTTGAGCAGCAAATCAAATCCGCCTTATTGATGAACTCACCAAAACGAGGCATTCGTTACCAAGTGGAATTCGACACCGCCGATTTACTGCGCGCCAATCCGAAAGAACGCTTCCAGAGTTATGAGACGGCGATTAAATCCGGTGTGATGTGCCCGAATGAAGCCCGTGAACGGGAAGGTTTATCACCCCGTGCCGGTGGCGATGAATTCAGTCAGGCATGGAAGCAAACCGTGGAAATCAAGCAACAACAGGAGGCCAAATAATGAGAGCAGGCAGATTACGGCATCGGATAACCCTGCGTAAAAATGAAAGTACGCGTGATTCGCTTGGCGGCGTCATCAATAACTGGGTGGATGTTGCCACCGTCTGGGCAGAAGTCAAAGCCATTAGCGGGCGGGAGCTGGTGGCATCCGGCGCGGTGTTCTCAGAAGCCACCGTGCGTATCTGGCTGCGTTATCGTGCTGATGTGACCACAGCGAACAGCATTACTTTTCACGGAGCGAACACGACGGGCACCGCTTTTGCATTATGGCGGTCATCCCCGATGTGAAATACACCCGCCTAGAATTGCTTTGCAAGGGAGGGATATTCCGATGAGCCAGATTGAAATTCCCTTGAACGAAATCAAACAACATTGCCGATTGGATGAGAGCGATACCCTTGATGATGCCTTGCTCATGGGCTATGCCACCGCCGCGCTTGAAGTCTGCCAGCAGCATATCGGTAAGCGCTTTGATAAAGGATTGGTTTTCACCCCGGCGATTAAAGTCGGTTGCCTGCTCTATATCGGCTTGCTGTATGAGAATCGGGAAATGGCAACCGATGTTGAGCTAAAAGAAGTGCTTTTTACCATCAAATCATTGTGGTCTGTCTATCGTGAT
>NZ_CAWNQF010000107.1:0-2642 GCF_963876465.1 Xenorhabdus sp. KK7.4 | reverse complement strand
CTTCTGCTGTTCTTCACTCAAGTTAAACGCAAAGTCTTCATGTTCCACCTGCCATGTGCCAAAACTCATCAGGAACGCAATCGAAGGGTCTATCTTATTCGCTGATTTCTTTTTGTTCGGTTTGATATTGGCGTTAGCATCCGTTTCCATCACCACATTAGACATTGCCCATGCCAGCACCGGATCGCCGTTGTGACTAATGATTTTGCGGTTAACAAACACCTCTGCCGATTTCGCCACGGGGCTAAAGCGCATATAGGTTTGCGGGAATGGCTCAACATCCAGCCCCGCGCCCTGTAATTGCGTGCGTAGGTGGGTGGCATTCCATGTATCAAAGCCCACCAGCTTGATATTAAAATGCTGGCTGTCTTTGAGAATATCATCACGGATACGATCATAATCAATGCAATCGCCTTGCGTGGTGCGTATCCAGCCCATTTGTACCCATTGACGGTAGATTGCCCGATTCTTATTGGCGGGACTCTGTAGCTGAGCTTCGGGCAAGTAATGGCGGGTCAGTAATAACAGTTCGTTATCCACGGGAAAGGTATAGCAGATACTGGTGATATCGCCTGTTGAGGATAAATCCAATCCCGCGTAACACTCCAGCCCTTTCAGGTCGCTTTCGTTATACTCCATCTGGCAGGCTTTCCATGCTCCTTCACCCATCCATGGAGTTTCGCCCTGACACCAGATATTAAAGCGTTTAGTTAACATTTCCGTCCATTGTGAGGGAATGCCCCGCGCTTTCTGGATAGTGTCATGCAAAGCGGTACTGTCCACGGAGATATTCAGATTGGGATTGGCCTTTATCCAAAGAGCTTCATCATCAATCTCGTGCTCATCGTCCAGCTCGTAAATCAGGGCAAACAGGGATTCGTTCTGTTCCTCACCATCCAATATCTGACAGCAATAATCATAATGTTGTTTACAGGCGGATATTACGTTACTACCCGCCGTGGTAATGGCAAACAGAATACCTTCGGGACGTGCGCCCATGCCCAGTTCAAGTGCAGAGTAGACAGCGTTATCCGGGTGCAAATGATATTCATCGACAATTGCCAGACTGGGGTTTGTACCCTCAATCGTAGCGGCTTTGGCTGCCAATGGTTTTAGCAGACTGTTGCTCTTGGCATAAGTGACTTTATGCTGTTGGACAGTTACCCGTTTCTTGAGTGGTTTGGATAATAGGCACATCTGGCGGGTATCATCGAATACAATACGCGCCTGATCCCGGCTCACGGCGGCGGTGTAGATATCCTGCTGACCTGACTCCATCACGAGAAACCAATTTGCCAGTATCGCGGCAACGGTAGACTTTGCATTTTTGCGCGGCACCTGAATATAAGCACTGCGATATTTTCGGCGTCCGGTTGCTTTGATCTTGAAGCCAAACAGGTTAGCAAAAGCGAACTGCTGCCACGGCTCTAATATAATCGGTTTACCGCGCAAGTGGCCTTTGACGTGCGGACAGTAACGGGAAAAGGCAATAAACCGCGTCACCACCTCCGAATCAAACACATAATGTGGGTTATTCAGGTCGTTAAAATAGCGTTTCACCGCCTGTTTTACCCGTTTACAGGCCGGAATTGTGCCATTTTCGATATCAAAAGCATACTGCTCCCATGCGTTCATAAGCGGTCTAGCTCGTCCTCTTCTTCCGTTTCTACCGGATTCTTACGCCGTGATACGGGGTCAAAACCCAGCAACGCCGACATTTTTATCATAATTTTTTCAGCGTCCGCTTTGGCGCTCAATGATGGGTTACGGCTTTCACTGCCCTGACTGTTGACGATACTAAAGCCCCGGATATCTAGGTCTGCCACGGCTTTTCGGTAAATGGCATAGTTGACGCAATACAGTTCTAAGTTGTTCCAGTCGGCGGCGTTCAGGTCTTCCCGCTCGTTTAAGATTTTGCCTTTGGCTTTCCATTGACTGGCAGCAATCTCATTTAAATAAGTAGGCGGTTTCGGTGCTCTTGCCATAATGTTCTCTGTTCCTTGTGATTTATTTTCAAAAAAATTGCCGGGCGTAAAAATTGAAGGAGGGGGCGGTTCCGCTCAGAGGGGTGTTTGTCATTTTTGATACCCCCACCCCGTTATTTCATTTAGTTATTATTCTTGTGATAAATAATCGTGCCGCTTCTGCTTCCTGCTCCCGATAAGCACCTTGTTTGCGCTTGGCTTTGGTGATGGGGTCTGTCTGTACCGTCTTACGGTTGTGGCAGGCATGGCATAGTGCTTGATGATTGGATATAGGCCAAAACAGCACATCACTATCACTATTGATTGGGATAATGTGATCTACAATGGTGGCGGGTGTGTAACTGTTCTGCTTGAGGCAATGCACACATAAGGGATGCGTTTTGAGATACATCAATCTGTATTTGCGCCATCGGTTATTGTAGCCACGTTCGGTACGGGTGCCGCGCTGCCTGTTCTGTTCCCGCCGATGTTTCTCACAGCGACCGGACGTTACTCGTTGCGTACAACTCGGATAACTACAACGCCTTAATGGTTGCCACGGCATCAGTAGATCCCCACATCACGATAGACAGACCACAATGATTTGATGGTAAAAAGCACTTCTTTTAGCTCAACATCGGTTGCCATTTCCCGATTCTCATACAGCAAGCCGATATA
>NZ_CAWNQF010000106.1:0-9810 GCF_963876465.1 Xenorhabdus sp. KK7.4 | reverse complement strand
CACACGTTACATGAAACAGTCACACGTAACCATTGTTGACGGTATATGTGGCAACTGCTCAGTAATGTGAAAAAATTCTTGAAAAAATCTGCAAATAGACTCTTTCAGAGAAAGTAAATCGAGTGTCCCACTATTATGGAAAGTTATTTAGGCTGCAACATGTAAAGAAAAGCCGTGAGTATCTTATCCTGCGATACAAATCTTTTTTAAGGGGTTTTATTTTAAAATGATAAACGCCATCAAAGTTATTCTGGTAATCAGAGATAACTTTGATGGAAAACGTATTGTTACGTAACTGGTTATTGTCTGGAGATCACTAAAGCCACGCGTCCAATGAATTGAATATCGCTGATAGCACAATCAAACGTAACATCATTATCACTGACGCGAATTTTACTGACAGGGATTTTGGCTATTTTCTTGATGCTGTGCATTCCTTCGATATCGACCAGCCATAAACCGTCCTGAATAGTGTCTTCTTGTGCATCAAGCAAATACCAGGATATGCCATCATCAACCACCAGAGGTTCTCTGAGATCTTTGGAAATCAACTCACTATCCAGAATAACCGGATCTGCCTCATTCAGCTTACCTCCTGACAGTTTTACACGGGAGATTGACGGCGCAATGATATCTTCCAATCGTTCTGTTTTTTTGATCCCTTCGCCGTTTGGAAACATCTCTCCTTGCCCTGTACTCAGCCATAGCAGTGAAGCACCCGTTTCGAGATTACACTGAATAATCCAATCCGCCGGAAAGCTATCACGAAGATAGCGGTTTGCCATTGTGCTTTTGGACACGCCTAAATGATCACTCAGAGCCTGACGGGATTTAAATCCATACGCGCGTACAAGGCGCTCGATAGCTGGTCGCCCACCACTATCAGCCCCCATTTTGATCTCAATATTGGTATTTTTCATTGACAGTATAGATAAGAGATATTATTATCCCGCAAAAGATCTTGAAATGAGATCTTTATTGGGTCCGAATTGGTTAAGACGAAAACCATTAAGAGATATTGCATCATGAACATCCAAATTTCAATCCCTATACCTGATATCAGCGGTGTTCGAGGGATTGCTCTGACAATAATCGCTCTGAAGGTGAAAGGGTGAGGAAAATATGGCGAATACGGAAAAAGAAAAGTTTGCCCAAATTAACCTCGGTCAGCGGTTGGAAGGATTGAACCATCTGTCTAAGATCAGAGCAATATACTGGGGAGATGATGAAAAAGAGTTAAAACGCTTTCTTGCGGACATGCGCGATAAAAGGGATTGTCACTATGAAGAGAACAAGCGGGCTTTATCCGCGATTTTCTATTTGGCAAATATTCCCCGAGCTCGCCATGACAGCGAAATCAGCCAGTTTACTTCTGAGGAAAAACACTCTCTGATCAAAGCGATGAATCATATTAAGGTTGTAGTCAGTCAGTTTCCCAGACATTTAACGTTACCCAGTTAACCACCTTTTAAATATTTTCTAATTTTTTTGAACAGATGGCATGTGTACGCCAGACATTCACATTTCCTTAATTAAGGTGGCATTGATGAATAGTGATCTTTTCGCTCACACTTATAAACAGTCGGGCATGTTTCAGCCAAATATTCCGCAGAATGCTTCATCAGCAGAGCGTTTGTTATGGCAAGTTAACGCAGAAGATCACCAATGGCGCCACCAGTATATTGGCCAGATGCCGGATTTTCTGGCAAAACATTTTAGCCACCGCTATGCCGATATCTTTGCGCAATCAGGACGCAGGGATGCTAATGCTTACCTGAGAAAAACCGTCGGGCAGAATGTATTACCGCGATTACAGTTAGTTAAGAGCAGGTATCAATTCAAACATTCTGTATCGGGCATTGCTCCTTTTCCATTTATTGAACAATTGAGCAATATTGCGACTTATGGTCGTAAACCGCTTTTAAAGCTTGCTCATGAAATATCCGTGTTTATTACCGAAAACTATGAGCACTATTCTTCTATGAGTCACTCTGTTACGAATGACTCTTCTAATCGGGAGAAAGTGCA
The DNA here is from genome assembly GCF_963876465.1 of Xenorhabdus sp. KK7.4. Classification (NCBI taxonomy): domain Bacteria; kingdom Pseudomonadati; phylum Pseudomonadota; class Gammaproteobacteria; order Enterobacterales; family Morganellaceae; genus Xenorhabdus; species Xenorhabdus sp. KK7.4. Next base: position 7,782 of record NZ_CAWNQF010000106.1, on the reverse strand, counting down.
GCAAGTTCAGGCTGAATCAGTGATGAGTGAATCAGTACGGTTTTCTCACATGGCTGAGGTATATCAATTAATGGCAAAGCTGACTTTGCAATGTGGCATTCATCCCCCTTATTGGCGGCAGTTCAATTATGGGCGAAAAACACTGTCTGTTGATCTACTTTGCGCCGGCATGTTACGCATGATGTCCATACGCTGGTGGTATTTTCGCTTAAAACGCTTGCGGGATACCCAATCTGAGCATATGGCAATTGCAGTTGGACAGGTGCAGAACGCGGCCTCGCCTTATGTTTCACTACTGGCTTTACGCGAATGGCTGGAACAAAAGCGACGCAATCGTGAGTTTTTTCAGCATTTTGATTTAGAAAATGAAGCAGGAGAGCGGATTTCATTAGCTGAGACTGTCGTTCACAGTAATGCTAATCCTGCTATTCGTCGCTGCGAATTAATGGTCAGAATGCGCGGTTTCGAAGATATCGCGAATCAAATGGGGTGTGTAGGAGAGTTTTATACTATCACTGCACCAGCAAAATACCATGCAGTCAGGCATAGAGGGGGATTTGTCCAAAAATGGGAAGGTGCAACTCCCCGTGATACTCAGCGCTATTTATGCAGTGTATGGGCAAAATCTCGCGCAGCTATTGCCCGTGCGGGTATTAAGATGTTTGGTTTTCGGGTTGTTGAACCCCATCATGATGGAACACCACACTGGCACATTTTGCTCTTTATGTTGCCGGAACATGCTTCACAGGTCAGAAAGATCCTTGAACACTACTCTTGTCAGGAAGAAGAGGAAGAGTTACTGCGTGACCATGATAAAAAATCTCGTTTTGATTACCGGGTGATAGATCCTAATCAAGGTAGCGCGACAGGTTATATCGCAAAGTACATTTCCAAAAATATTGATGGTTATGCTCTGGAAGATGAAATCGATCATGAAACGGGAGGATCACTGCGCGATATGGCTAAATCAGTAACAGCTTGGGCGAGTCGTTGGCGAATTCGACAATTTCAACAAATTGGTGGTGCTCCGGTTTCTGTCTGGCGAGAACTGCGTCGACTTAAAGACGTTCGTTTATCTGATAATAAAATGAATGACGTTTTGCAGGCCGCGGATAAGGGAAACTGGGCGGCTTATATTCAGGCTCAGGGAGGGCCATGGGTTGCCCGTCGTGATTTGGTTATCAGGCTCGCTTATAAGCATATCCCTTTTGGTAGTCCTTATGGTGAAGATATTCACTCCATTCAGGGAGTGACATCGTCGTTGCTCAGTCAGGAAAAATATATCTGTACACGAATCCATCAATGGACAGTTGTCCCGAAATCTGATGCGCCAGCCACATCAGAGCGGATTGTCTATAGACGACACAAAAAATGGCCCTCTTGGAGTTCTGTCAATAACTGTACGGATAGACAGGGAAGACGAGATTGTGATATAGATGTGAAATGGTTTTGATAAATGTTATTTTTTAGATAAAAGTTTCCATGAAAGAAATAAATAATAGTTATTAACTATCAATTTTTATCTTTAAGAAAGGAAAAAACTACTTTAAATTTTCACTAATTAGGTGTACTGTATGCATATACAGTTATAGAGTGGAGGCGGACATATCAGTGGACTCTCTTATGGAATCATTGGTAGCACAACGTATTAATTTTATTGCCAGAATGGCAACAAGTTGTGAATGCAATCAGGCAGAAGACAAAGAACTGGCACTGGTCTGGATAGCAGAGTTATCTGCACCCTATGAAAAAAGTCTCAGTGGTTATAATAATTTTTTAAAAAACAAATCATTAGATAATGAATGATTGAAAAACTTCAGGTTCGGTAAAAGAATAGGTTTTAGCGGGAGAAAATAATGCGAGTTGAAATACTTTTCGATAAGCGAGCTAATGTTTCTGAATCAGTCATGTCTGCACTTGAAAGCGAGTTAAAGAAGAGAATACTGCCACAGTATCCTGATACTAATTTTAGAATTGCCCTCAGTAGTAACACGTCCGTAAAGGTGACAGGGAGTAAAAACAGTAGTGAACATGATCAAATCATGGAACTGATCCAAAGTGTCTGGGAGGACGATAGTTGGTTATCGGATTAGGCCTGATGGGTTGAACTCTCCAATAAACGGATAATAAGCAATTTAAATAGTATAAGGGCAGGGATTATCCCCTGCCCTTATACTTTTCTGAACAGTGAAAATAAATCCCATCTGGCAAAATTGCCCTTCATTTGTACTATTTCCCCAACAATGCCGTTTCATTGAGGCATTTCGCTGATTATTCGATCATAACTCTCCGATTTACCGATTATTTTCTGCAAATAAAAGGAGAGTATATGCAAATTATTGCACAACAAAACGAAACGGTAGACGCTTTGTGCTGGCGTCATTATGGCCGGACTTTAGGCATGACGGAGCGTGTATTGCAGGCAAATCCTGGGCTGGCTGATTTTGGTGCGACATTGCCTCATGGAACAAAAGTTGAAATGCCGGATTTTGTGCCCGTTGCCAGTAAGCCTATGATTCAGCTTTGGGATTGAGGGGCATGAATGGATAAATATAGCCATGCCACTTATGCCTGTGCCAGCACAACCGCCATTTTTTCCGGTCTTTCTTTATATGAGCTGAGTTTTCTGTTGGGAGTATTAGCCAGCATTTCTCTCGGTATTCTGACTTATCGTCTTAATCGACGTGAGCAGATGAAACGCACTTTAATCTTAAAAGATATTCTGGAAAATCTGGAGGTAGAGCCTGCATCTAAATCAGCCAGAATCGTCAGCGAGCTGATACATAACGCACCAAAAGAGCTGTGATATGCAGGATCTCAAAACCAGACTCAGCCGGTTGCTCATTGGCCTGATTATCGGTGGCGCCAGTTCTTCGGTCATTCTTTCCCAGTTTCTTGATGAGAAAGAGGGCAATCGGCTTGTTGCTTATCAGGATGCCGGTGGTATCTGGACGATATGCCGGGGTGTGACGCGTATTGATGGAAAGGCAGTATATAAAGGGATGCAACTGACTATTGAGCAATGTGAAGCGCTGAACCGGGTTGAAGCTGACAAAGCGATTGATTGGGTGAAAAAGAACGTTCATGTTCCGCTGACCGAGCCACAAATTGCGGGAATTGCCAGTTTTTGCCCGTATAACATCGGCCCCTCAAAATGTTTCTCCTCAACATTTTATCGCAAACTCAATGCCGGAGATAAAAAAGGTGCCTGTCAGGAGATTAAACGCTGGATTTACGATGGAGGTCGTGATTGCCGGGCAACCAAAGGACAGCCGAATGGCTGTTATGGGCAGGTCTTACGACGTGAACAGGAATCCGAGTTGGTTTGTTGGGGATTGGAGGAATGAAGAAAATATCGTTAATTGCCATTTTTGTCATTGGAGGATGCACTGGCTGGTGGGGGCATCGTTCACTGTTCCTTGGTGAAGTTGCGAACCTTAAACAACAGCATAGTGCTCAGGTTGTTGCTATTCATCAGAAAGCGAATCAGGAAACATTGTCAGCTATTCAAAAGATGAAAGATGCTCAGAGTAAAGCCGCCCAATTAGATGAATACTATTCCGGAAAATTAGCCCATGTTACTGAAGAAAACGCCGCTTTGCGTGCTGATATTGCCGCTGGTCATCGCCGGGTGCAAATCGCCGCCGCCAACCTTGCTACCTGTCAGCTCACCCAAAAGCGAGATACCGGCCCCCGCAGCATGGGCGATGGAACCCAAGTCGAACTCACTGCAAAAGCTGGACGCGATATTTACGATATCCGAGCAGGGATCATCAGTGACCAGTCCAAATTAGATTATCTGCAACAATATGTCCGTGAAGTTGTCAGGCAATGTAAATCGTAGCCACTTTGAACAACTGAACATGACTTCTCACAGAACCTATAAAAGCCTTTTTATCTCAGGATGAAAAGGCTTTTATTTTTTTGATTTAATTGGTTTTTATCTACCATTTTGTATGTCTGTTCCTACAAGCCTAGTTTAATGTTTCCCTCGATTTTTCATGGCATTCTTACGCCATGAACACACAACTCACTGAACTGATGCGCTTATTGCGCAACCTGATCCGAACAGGCGTGATTACCCAAGTGGATACCGCAAAGGGTATATGCCGGGTCGCGACAGGCAATCTCGAAACCGACTGGCTGCACTGGTTGACATCCAGAGCGGGGAACTCCCGCACATGGTGGGCGCCCAGTGTTGGTGAGCAGGTTTTATTACTGTCCATAGGCGGCGAACTGACCACCGCCTTTGTATTGCCAGCAATTTTTTCAGATGAGTTTCCGGCACCATCAGCGTCTCCTGAAGCAACACATGTTCAGTTTCCGGATGGTGCAGTGATGGAGTATGAGCCGCAATCAGGTGCATTAACTGTGACTGGCATCAAAACCGCGACAGTGACTGCATCGGATTCCGTCCATATTACTGCGCCGGAAATCACCTGTGTTGCCAGCACCCGGATTACGCTGGATACACCGGAGGTCATCTGTACGCAGCTGATGAGCACAGGAAATCTGATTGTGCGCAATGGCGGCAAAATGACGGGCAATATTGAACACACCGGCGGCACATTCAGTTCCAATGGCGTGATCGTGGATTCCCATAAACACATCGGCATCCAGTCAGGCCGTGACACATCAGGAGGCCCCGTATGATGTATCTGGGGATGAACCGGCAGACAGGCCGGGCGTTGAGCGATTTGGACCATGTCCGGCAATCCGTCAGCGATATTTTACTGACTCCGGTAGGCAGTCGTATTGCGCGTCGTACTTACGGTTCGTTACTGCCTGAACTGATTGACTGGCCGCAGAATCCGGCAATCAAACTTCAGGTTATGGCGGCCAGCTATACCGCAATCAGCCGTTGGGAGCCACGTGTGACGCTGACGTCAATCACGATGGAAACCCTACAGGACGGCAGAATGGTGGTGGATATTACCGGTACTTATCACCAGTCCGCCAAAGAATTTTCACTCTCAATTCCGGTGAGGTAAGCAATGCCAACAATCGATTTAAGCCAGTTACCACCACCGGATGTGGTTGAGCCACTGGATTACGAACAACTGTTAGAAGAGCGTAAAAGAGGCCTAATCTCGCTTTACCCCGAAGAGCAGCAGGATGCTATTGCACGAACACTGCAACTTGAATCCGAGCCTTTGGTGAAATTGCTGGAAGAGAACGTATATCGCGAGCTACTTCTGCGCCAGCGCGTTAATGAAGCTGCCCGCGCGGTTATGGTGGCCTATTCAACCGGTAGCGATCTGGATCAGCTGGGAGCGAATAACAACGTATCGCGCATGGTTCTGCGTTCTGCGGATAACTCAACCGTCCCGCCGACTCCGGCTGTGATGGAATCCGACAATGATTATCGTGTCCGTATTCCACAGGCTTTTGAAGGTCTAAGTGTTGCTGGCCCGGTGGGTGCTTATGAATTCCATGCCCGCAGTGCGGATGGCCGTGTCGCAGATGCTTCGGCAATCAGCCCGTCACCGGCTAACGTCACAGTAACGATTATGTCCCGCCAGGACAAAGGAGTTGCATCCAAAGAGCTGCTGGAAATTGTCGAAACAGCCCTGAATGACGAAAACGTGCGTCCGGTGGCTGATCGCCTGAAAGTCCAGTCAGCAAAAATCGTGGAATATGAAATTGACGCAGTGCTGTACATCTTTCCGACACCAGAGTCAGAACCTATCCGCAAAGCAGCGGAGCAGAAGCTGAAACACTACGTCGAAGCACAGCATCGTCTGGGGCGTGACATTCGTTTGTCCGCGATTTATGCCGCCTTGCATGTAGAAGGTGTCCAGCGCGTAGAACTAAAAGCGCCATTGAAAGACGTCGTGCTGGATAAAACACAGGCTTCTTACTGCACCAAAACCACGCTGACAATGGGAGGCTCTGATGAATGATCGCCTTCTGCCGATGGGTTCAACGCAGTTAGAACTGGCTGCGGCGAAAGCCTGTGCCAAGTTGCAGAAGATCAAAATCCCATTGCGTGAGCTGTGGAACCCGGACACCTGTCCGGCATCATTACTGCCTTATCTGGCATGGGCGTGGTCTGTGGATCGCTGGGACGAGAACTGGCCTGAGAACATCAAAAGGGAAGTGATCAAAGGTTCACTGTTCCTGCATAAACACAAAGGAACAATTGGGGCAATCCGGCGGGTGATTGAACCGTTGGGTTATCTCATCCGGGTTAAAGAGTGGTGGCAGACCAACGATGCACCGGGCACCTTCCGGCTGGATATCGGTGTGCTGGAGAGCGGTATTACCCATGAAATGTTCGAAGAGCTGGAAAAACTGATTTTCGATGCCAAACCAGTGAGCCGACATTTAATCGGGCTGGATATCAACCTTGATACCCGTGGTGGATATCACTACTCGGCAGCGACTTACAGCGGTGACGAACTAACCGTTTACCCCTATTTCCCGAAAGAAGTGACCGTATCCGGCTCAGAAATTGTGGGCGCGGGGGTACATATTATTGACGACATGAGGATTAGACCATGAGTACCAAATATTTTGCGCTGCTGACACAGTTAGGCGCAGATAAATTGGCAAATGCTGCGGCACTGGGTACAAAAATTGAAATTACCCATATGGCCGTTGGTGATGGTGGTGGCAGCCTGCCGGTACCGGATACCAAACAAACTAAATTGATTAATGAAAAACGCCGGGCAGCAATTAATACGCTGAGCATCGATCCGAAAAACACCAATCAGATTATCGCGGAACAGGTTATCCCTGAAGCCGAAGGTGGCTGGTGGATCCGTGAAATTGGCCTGTACGACAAAGATGGCGTTCTGGTTGCAGTAGGTAACTGCGCAGAAACCTACAAACCACAATTGCAGGAAGGTTCCGGCCGTACTCAGACGATCCGAATGATCCTGATTGTCAGCAGCGCAAATGCGGTCACGCTGAAAGTTGATCCGTCCATTGTTCTGGCAACCCGTGAGTATGTGGATAATTCCATTACAAAACACGCGAACAGCCGTAACCACCCGGATGCAACGCTGAAAGAAAAAGGATTTGTTATCCTAAGTAGCGCGGTAGACAGCAATAGCGAAACCCATGCAGCCACACCGAAGGCGGTGAAAGCGGCGTATGATTTGGCTAATGCGGCGAATAATAATGCGAATACGCGCTTGGAGAAAAATAAGAATGGTGCGGATGTAGCTGATAAAGACGCATTTAACCGTAATATTGGTTCGGCTAGAGCGTTTAATGGCTCAATTCATATCGGTGGTGGCGGTACTTGGACAACCGAAGAGTTTATTGCATGGCTAAAAAGCCAGGGTGCTTTTAACCATCCCTATTGGATGTGTAAAGGCACATGGTGGTATGACAATAATAAAAGGATTACTGATACTGGCTGTGGCTCAATCCATTTGGCTGGTGCGGTTGTAGAAGTCATGGGTATCGAAGGTGTAATGACGCTCCGCGTTACAACAGCTCCTACATCGATAGATGGTTGTACCCCAAATGCGCAATTTACTTATGGAAACCATGGTAAGGATTATTATCCAAGTTGGAGACGAGACTATAACACTACCAATAAACCAACTTCTGGAGAAGTAGGCGCTTATTCTAAAGAAGAAACTGATGCTCGTGTAAATGCTGCTCACGAAAATGCTAATTCTCGCTTAGAAAAAAACAAAAATGGTGCGGACATTCCGAACAAAGACGAGTTTGTAAAAAACCTCGGGTTAACGGAAACCAGAAACCAAGCTCAAAATGCGTATCCCAAAACCGGTGGCAAAATCGAAGGCAAGGTGGATGTGGCCAGCG
>NZ_CAWNQF010000105.1:0-10399 GCF_963876465.1 Xenorhabdus sp. KK7.4 | reverse complement strand
TCACTAGAATGCAAATGTCAGATTGCGATGCGCCTGTTAGGGCGCGGCAGGTAAGAGAGCCTTATAGGCGCATATGAAAAACCCCCGGCTATGCCGGGGGATACTTATTTTTATCTTGATTAAGTCAGTGATTATGTGAACATCTAAATTGTAAATATTAAAATCAAACTTTAATGAGGATATATGTTTTGAGTAAATTTGAGAACATTAATGTTTCAGGCAATAATAACCAATTTGGAGATAACAACGTCCAGAATAATACAGTAAACAATAACGACTATAACATAAGTAATAATAAAGATGAAGATAATTCATCTGCATTACTTTTTAGCGCAGTCGCAGGAGTAGTTACAATTATTTGGTGGTTCTTTAATAACATTGAAAGAATCTACTATTATCTAAATATAATAACATTATCTTCTGCAATTTTATCTTTTTTTTCTTTATGTATCCTAATATTTAATGAACAAATTAAAAAAGAAGATTTTTTCCGTTTTTTTGGGAGTGTTATATCTTCTGTTGGATTGTTTTTATTGGCTATTTTTGCGTATAATCATGCTCCAAATGATATAATCCAATTATCGCAAAAAGTTAAATTGATAGATTTTTGGAAAAGCCTAACAGAACACGGAAGAAATATCGCATTAGCAAACTTCATATCATCAATTATAATTGCCATATCTGCCATTTTCTCTCATCTTTCATCATTAAGGCAATTTGCATATTCCCTATCAAACGCTAATAGAACAGGTTTATGGTATAGGGTTTACAGTAGTATGAAAATATTTAAAATGCGCATTTCTGCTTTTGTTTTTATTTTAGCAAGCGGATTGGTTTTATTTATTTTAAATGGTTCGTTCCCTGGTCTTGATAATTAAAGTTCATTTCATAGATTGGAATAATTTAAAAACCGCTGTGAAGAGTAAATTTCTCAGCGGTTATCAAAAAAATTATTTTCTGTGCACCCTACTAATTTCAATTTGGTTTAATTGCTCTACAGTATTAAAATTTAGCTTTAAATATGAGAAAATATGTATTATCATATAAAAGTTATCGTTCGGGTGTTCTCTGTAATAAGGTGAGCTTTAACACACTAAGTAGACGCTTATACTATAGGTGTATAAGGCTGCCAGTGGCAACACTGGTAACCTATATGGAGAAGCCATATAATGAAGATCGTCCCTGTACGCCAGTATATACGCTTTAAAAATGGTTGCTGGGAGACGGTGTGTGCGCACTACCGTTCATGGCCTAAGCGCTAATCAGTAATAGTCCCCCGACGATAACACTCTTAACTATTCCATCATTTTGTTATAGTGTTCAATATGATTTGTTTTTTCAAATATTCTCTTAAATAACTCTAGGTATCTTTTTGCCTCAATTCGTCTAAATTCTTCAACAATATTTGCTGGGTCTGAATGGGAGCCTCGACTTATAAATCTATAAAAACCTTTGTAAGAATCGTCAGAAAGCTCTTCTGACATCTCATGCAATTTATTTCTTAATTTATCTGTATTATTAAGAAATGAAAAGTAGTACTCTAAGATATTTCTCATTACATTTGGCAATATGGATTCAGAGACATTTCCATTTTCAATATCTTTTATAGTCTGCCAAAGTAGTTGATATTCGTTTTTTATGTTTTTTCTATCCATTTTTTCTATTTTAGTGTTTTCCCCTTTATATAATCTATAAGCTTTGTGTTTTTCTTCAAACTTATCATCTTGTGATGGAGTGAATTTTATTAATTCATGGAAGAAAAATAAGTTATGTGTAAGTATTATTATTTTATTTTCATGTTTAGAATCAAATAGTTCATATTTTATAAATGATGCTATGTCATATATATAATTAAACGATAAACTCGATATTGGATCATCAATCACAATTAGATTTTTATATTTATCATTCTCTTTTCTTTCTTTGCACTTTTCAATAAAATATAGGAAAGTTATTAATGTTTTTTCACCTTCACTTAATGTTTTATATGCGTTTTTATCAGAATTACTTTTTCTACTAATGCAATAATAGTTACTTTCTGGAGATTTTTCTATTTTTATATCAGGAACTCCTAATTGCATCAGTTTATTATTAATGATATCTATAGTTTCATCAATATTTGATATGTTTTTCCTTAATCTATACATATCATTATTTAAATATATTTTTTTACTCTCTAATTTATCAATTTCTGAATTTATTTCATCTAACTTAAATTCTAATTCTCTTTTATTTTTTGTATATAAAATCAATAGATCTTTGATTATAAATTTCATCCCAGATAAAGACTTTTCTCTTATTCTATTTTCATTATCTTTGTACCTTTTTACTTTGTCATTAATTTCATTTATATGCTTATTTACATTGGTGAAATATTCTTCAATAATTTTAATTTTATCTGATATGGGGCATACTTCTAATTTACTAGATGGATTTTTGATTTTTTCATTAAATATTTTAATGTTCTCTTGGTGAATGATTTCCATTTCATGTAATGGCAACGTCTTTTTGTATTCAGGAAATATATCTACACTATCAAGTGATTTTTTAATGCTTGAGAAATATACATTCCATTTCTCCGTATAGTTCTCTTTCATCATTTCTATTTTTCTTATTTTATTATTATAGGTCTTGTCGAAAACATTTTTTAAATGATTTTTAAAATTTTCGTTAATAGTATTTTCTTGACAGAAAGGGCAAGTGTTGTCCATTAGGTAATTATCCATTCCTTGTTTAATCCAGTCAGAACTACCTAATTTGTTTATTACTTCAGATAAATAACTTTCGCCAGAAGCTATAATGGGATCATTAAGTAATGTATTTATATTTTTTAACTCTTCGTCATATTTATAATGTTGTATAGTAGTTCTGGTATGTGCATTTTCTTTTCCATCTTTCAGATCGTTGTATTCTTTGATCAATTTTTGAAAATCAATACTTTCACTTGATTGAAAATTTATTATTTTGGAAAAAAATTTCTTCTTATCTTTTTTGTACCCCTCCATCAGTCCATATAAGGATGAATTTCTTATTTTGTAACATTCGTTCCAAACTCTATTTTGAAAATGAAGTTCATCTTTATTAATTTTATCAGTTAATTCCATTTTTTGTTTTATTAGATCTACGTGGCTTTTATCTAAATTTTTCAATGTGATTTCAATTTCATTGATTTCTATTTCAACTTCTTTATTTTCTCTGTTTAAGGTAAATATCCCTGGTTGTGTATCATTGTTATAAAAATTATCATCGGTGAATTTTTTATTATACACTATATAATTATAGTTTTCATTTAAATTGGATTTGCATTCTTTATATTTCTCTGAGTTAGAATGATTAAAATAACCTGCGATAGTTGATTTCCCACTCCCATTTTGACCATATATTAAAGTTATTTTTTTTGATAAATCCAACTCTAAATATTCAGTTTTATGATAGCTTGCTACGTTTCTTATTTTAAGATATCCCATGTTTTTACCATGTCATTTTAAATTGAACATTATAGATAATATACATAGTTATATTTAATAAATCCAATTGAACCAGATCACAAAAAATCATTTTTATGATTTATATCATCTTTATTATTTTAACGTAGTGGTATGAAATTTATGGGGTGTCAATGTGTGAAAAAGTTGCTTTTTATTATTTTTCTTTATTGCTGTTAGCAAAAGCATACAGTATATTAGTGGAACTTACTCACCATCATAGATGGTCAGCCATAATGGCAAAAAAACTCTCGTAGCCTGAAAGAGAGAGCAAGAATCGTGGTACATCTGCCCACCTTTGGAAGCAGATATTGTCAAGACACCTAAACCCTCGTCTGGCAATGAAGATTTCTTAAACTAATAGATAACCCAAAAGGATATCTTTATCTTGTTACCAAAGTGTAGTGAACGTGGGTTCATACACTGGAATTTCAAATCAACATAAATCCTATTTTTCTTCAATGAACAACAGGATAGCTTTTGCGCATCCGTTCATACTTTTACCTATCCCTGTTTGAATTATTCAACAGACAATTTTTCTACAGCTAATCCATTAACATGACTACCGTTTTGATATTTAACCTTACGGCGTTTTGCTGTGCCTGATAGCACTTCAATGTTTGCACGATTTTTGCTGATTGTTCACAGAACTCAAGGCGTCACTTTTTGTCGGTTTACCGCTGAAAGTGACGCCACAGCCAAGCACCACGCAATCCTGACAGGCTCCGGCCTGATTAACCACCCAGTGAATCTGACACTGTATTTTATAGATTGAAAAAGTATCAAAAGGAGAAATTGACGATATCGAGGCTGGCCTTTAGCCGGTGGGGATGACCTGCAAACGCAGGCGGCAGTACTGTGTACTCAACCGATACCCCGCAATACCTCAACTTGCGTTCACTCTGGCGCACAGATATCGGTCAAGGGCAAAGCAGTATTTTTTGTTTTGTCCGAACTGTCGCGCGCCAGAGATTGCATGTTGTCAGGTATAAGTAAAAAAATTGTTGGACTGGTTGCTTGAAGTATTAAGCATTCGGATCGCTGTCTGTATATGTCGAGCGGGTTTATAGTCGTAAAACTTAGTCGTCCAGTTATTGATTCAGATAAAACAATCAGTTAAAGTTCCTCCGCCATTAGCAAAATCTATTGGTCAGGGTTTCGCAGCCTTGAATTAACGTCCACACTGGTAGGAAATTTCTACCAGTGTGCTTGCTATCACCCTTTCAATGGTGATTCAGGCGGGGGAGGCTTTGGCCTCGCCGGTTGGACGTTACCGGTACTGCGAACCCTGTCTGAATCGCCACCATCAATATTAGTTAATGGAAGGGGTAGCAGGAATGAATAACAATGTTAAAAATGATTGGCATCAGGCCGATATTATTGCCGCATTACGTAAACGCGGTACAACTTTAGCGGCTGTTTCTCGTGAGTCAGGACTTAGTTCATCTACACTAGCAAACGCATTCAGTAGGCCTTGGCCTAAAGGCGAATGGATCATTGCTGATTATCTTGGCATCCATCCCTCAGAAATCTGGCCAAGTCGTTATTTCGATTCTCATACTGGAGAATTATTAGAAAGGAAAGCCCGCTCTAAGCCATAGGAATAACCTGTTTTAATTTGTGATCTAGTTCGTAAAAATGATAAATGTTTATATGAAGCTTTGAGCGTGAAATGGCAGCCAAATGTGACCATTTTCAAATCTCATGGCTTTTTTGCTTTAACGTGATGATTAAAAAGTTATAAATCTAATTTCTACGCACAATCGACCAGATTTAACGTAGCAAAATAATGTGGGGGTACAACTGGGGGTATGTGACATTTTTGATAAAATTAATTCATTAAATATTAATATGTTAACATGCCAGTATTGCGCTCTCCTCTCCTGAAAGCGACATGAAGATGTGTATAGTTTTTCCTATACACATCTTCCTATACACATGGGTGAAATGATGAAGCTAACAGACGTGGCAATTAAGAGATCTAAGCCAGAAGCAAAGGCTTATACTCTTTCCGATGGAAACGGGCTTTGGTTATCCTCCATACCTTTTACAACGTGATCATCACGAAAAGCAAGAATCCTAATAGACCCATTTCCATCTAACAACAAGTGAATAACATTTAACAATTAGTTAACTTTTGAAACTAAACTCAATAGTTTTGCTTGTTTCCTGAGTGGTTAAAGAGATGCGAATAATATATGTTGCCACTTCATACCTGTCTCGATATGGACAACTAATACGTATAAACATTGTCTGATACTCTATAGTGAATAAGTAATTTCTATGTATACAATCAATTCAGAACAGGGATTGATAGATCTGGGTCACAGAAAAAAGTAATATTGTAGAAAATAAAAACCCCAAGTATGAACTAAGGGTTTTAGTTAAAGATTTCGAGCATGATCTAGCGTCGACACTACGTGGACATAGATAGATATAAATGTATACATATCAACAAACTACAAGGGTACTTTGAACACCATGCCAGTGTTACATAACCGTATTTCTAACAAAGAACTGAAAGAACGTATGTTGGCTGAAACTGAGCCGCGCACAACCATCTCTTTTTATAAATATTTTGCTATTCCTGAGCCACAGGATTTTCGCGACAGCCTGTATCAACAATTTACTGATTTGTCAGTGTTTGGACGGGTTTACATCGCTAAAGAAGGTATCAATGCGCAAATCAGTATCCCTTCTAAAAATGTTGATGCCCTGAAAGCAGTATTAAATACCGCTGATCCTGCTTTGTATAACTTGAGACTCAATATTGCATTAGAAGATGATGGCAAATCATTTTGGGTATTACGCATGAAAGTGCGTGAGCGTATTGTTGCTGATGGTATTGAAGATGAAACTTTTAATCCGTCAGAAACTGGTGAATACCTGAAAGCGGATCAGGTCAACCAGATGCTGGATGATCCTGAAACTGTATTTGTTGATATGCGCAATCATTATGAATATGAAGTCGGGCATTTCGAGAATGCGATTGAAATTCCGTCAGATACATTTCGTGAGCAGTTGCCTATGGCAGTTGAGATGTTGAAGGATGATAAAGATAAAAATATCGTCATGTATTGTACTGGTGGGATCCGTTGTGAGAAAGCAAGTGCTTATATGCTGCACAATGGTTTTAACAATGTTTATCATGTAGAAGGCGGTATTATTGAGTATGCCCGTAAGGCGAAAGCTCAGGGGCTGCCTGTTCGTTTTATTGGTAAAAACTTTGTTTTTGATGAGCGTATGGGAGAACGTATTTCTGAAGACGTTATTGCTCAGTGCCATCAGTGCGGTTCAACTTGTGATAGCCATACTAACTGTAAAAATGATGGATGCCATTTGCTATTCATCCAATGTCCGTCTTGCGCAGAGCGGTTTGAGGGATGTTGTAGCGATGTCTGCCGGGAAGAAATGTTACTTCCTGAAGGCGAACAGCGTGCTCGTCGGGCAGGAAGAGAAAATGGGGCTAAAATTTTCAACAAGTCTCGTTATCGGTTGAATGAAGGTTTGAATATCACTTCGCTGCAATCCATCAAACAATAAATCTTATTTAACTGCCTGTTTAGTCTACTGAATGAACAGGTACTGCAAACTGGCGTAATAACTTAAATGTAATTGCGCCAGTTGAATTATTAACAGAGATACTTAAAGATATTATAAATAAAAAGTAACTCCATCTGGTTAACTACTCCTAATTTTTCAATGATATGTCGTTTATGCGAATAAACGGTACTGCCGCTTATTTTTAATATCTTTGCAATCTTATATGTGCCTATTTCCAGCATCCAATAATAGAGGATCCTATTTTCCTGCGGGCTAAAAATAGAACTTTTTGCATTGAAATGAGAAAAATAGTGTTGAATATCATATGAAGCAATTTCTTTTAATCGTTCAAGTAGTAAGCTAAGATTCCTTTTTGGTAAAATAAAATCCTTATTAGTCAGCTGGATATGATTTTCTGTCCATGGGTATGGCTTATCAATATAGATATAAATGCGTCTGTCATGCATTAAGGAGAAAAATAACTTCATGTATTCACAGTATGAACTGCAATAACCGTAATGTGTTAGATTCATCAGAACAATATCTGGTGAAAATACCTGAAGAGTAGTTATTGCATCATGAATTGAATGCGTACCTGCTGTAAGGATATTCGTATTTTCTTTCAGGGACTCAATGATCCCGAGGCGGGTATAATAGCACTCATCAATGATTAATAGCTTCATTAGCTGAACATCCTTGTTCTACAGTGGTTATTATTAAGTGAAACAGTCTACCGGATAGTTAAATATCAGGCAGTGTCTGGCTGTTTATAATACAGCATTGTGAAAAATAATAAACTATATGAATGATTCTGTGAGCTGATATTTGTTTTGATAGCAGTGGCGGACACTCAATGTGCTGAGTGTCCTAATAGGTATGAAATTTGCTGTTAATGTTTTGTATAGTCAAGTTGGTCGTATTCTGATGATTCAATCTTCTCGATCCCAGCCTGCAAGATTAGAATTAGCTGTTTTGCAACTCCTGTAGTTAACCACAATGTTTTGTCAATACTGACATTATCTGTCTTTGTGGTTTGATCTGGGGAGGATAAGTAATGAAGGCGAATCATCATGGCGTCATAGGTGTCAACAATACTGATGTCCCAGCCTACAACAGGGTGGGTTTGAATAATTTCATCTTTTTGTCCCATATAACCTCCTAATCAGACTACAGCATTGTTATTGGTATAATTGACTAAGAGCTGCGAATCTCATCAAAGATGAGTAATGGCAGTATAAACCTTTTTATCAAACTAATACTATAACCAGTCTCAGAAACCCGATGGTGATCATTTTATCTGAGGGTGAGTGTTAACGTGTTAGGTAGGGAAAGAGGGATGACGCCTTCATGCGGAAACTAAGTATCTCCGCATGAAGCACGATGAGAGGTTACTTACATATTTTTACTTCCCATCCGGCATCTTCTCCAGCCAGGAATGGGATCAATTTTTCGCCATTATATTCGACGTATTCGAAAACTGGGGTAGGCTTGCGTGTAAGTTCAATAAACCCATCATTAACAGGTAAATCATAAAATTTCGGGCCATTCAGAGAGCAGAATGCTTCAAAATGCTCCATTGCATTCATTTCTTCAAAAACAGTTGCATAAGCAGCTAAAGCGGTTGGCGCATTGAAAACACCAGCACATCCACAGGAAGATTCTTTACGGTGCAATAAATGAGGAGCGGAATCTGTTCCCAGGAAGAAGCGGTCACAGCCACTGGCAACAGCTGCGCGTAATGCCTCCTGATGAATATTGCGCTTTAATACTGGTAAACAATAGAGATGTGGGCGGATCCCGCCAACCAGCATATGATTACGGTTGAACATCAAATGCTGTGGAGTGAGTGTTGCTCCTAACTTATCATTGCCTTCAAGAACATATTCGGCAGCTTCTTTGGTCGTGATATGTTCGAAAACAACTTTCAGCTCAGGGAACTGCTTACGTAACGGCTCCATGACCTGCTCTATAAAACGGGCTTCACGATCAAAAATATCAATATGAGCCGCAGTCACTTCACCATGGATCAGGAGAGGCATTCCTAATTTTTCCATTGTTGCTAGCAGAGGATAGATCTTTTGTATATCTGAAACACCGTGGCTGGAATTAGTTGTTGCATTGGCAGGATAGAGTTTACAGGCAGTGAAAATACCTTCTTTGTAACCTATTTCAATTTGGGAGCTGTTTGTTGAATCCGTGAGATAGCAGGTCATCAGAGGCTGAAACTGGTGTTCTGATGGAATGGCTGCCATTATCCTGTCTTTATAGGCCTTAGCGCTGGCAACATCTGTCACAGGCGGTGCAAGGTTAGGCATAACGATAGCCCGGCCAAAGAAATGGCTGGTATGAGGAACGATAGTTTTCAGCATATCACCATCGCGAAAATGGACATGCCAGTCGTCAGGGCGGCGGATTTTAATGGTATATGATTCAGTAGTCATGGAACCGGCTCCAGAATATAGGTGAGAAATGGTGGAAGCTGATTCAGCATTCCTTAAGCCGGAGGTAGATGATAAAGAGAAAATAGTTAAATAGCTATTATTAAATGATAAAGTTCCGCTATTTTTGCAGAATTAAGATTTTTATTTTATATAAGCTAGGGTATTCAGAGGAAATTAATTGTATCAAAAAGGAAAAAATAGAAGTAACAAAACGAGGGTGTATTGAAGTTGGCTCCTCCAACTGGACTCGAACCAGTGACATACGGATTAACAGTCCGCCGTTCTACCGACTGAACTATGGAGGAACTCCTTCAAGACGGGGCGAATATTAACGGCTATTTTCTCATTTGTCAAAGGGGAAAATCATAATAACTGATTGTTTGCCGTTAATATGTACTTTTTGTCGATAATATATGCTTTGTGATTTTCAGCTCATCAGTGTATCTTCAGTAGCAAAGCAAAAAGCCCGACTCAGTATAACTGAATCGGGCTTCTTTAAATTTGGCTCCTCCAACTGGACTCGAACCAGTGACATACGGATTAACAGTCCGCCGTTCTACCGACTGAACTATGGAGGAATTGCTGTGTTCCTGAGAACGAGGCGAATAATAGGGGAATGGAGAGGGCTTGTAAAGCAAAAAAATAAAAAATAAGTTCAAGTGATTGAGATATACTCAAAGCGGTGAGTTTTTATCATTTTTTATAGCAAAAAATAATCAGCGACGCACTTTTTAGGCTTTACTCACGATAACGAATTAATATTTCGTTATATTTTCTGATGCCAGATAAATGCCCCGGCAAAAAGCAGAAAAGCAAAAAGCCCGACTCAGTAAAACTGAATCGGGCTTCTTTAAATTTGGCTCCTCCAACTGGACTCGAACCAGTGACATACGGATTAACAGTCCGCCGTTCTACCGACTGAACTATGGA
>NZ_CAWNQF010000104.1:5943-11641 GCF_963876465.1 Xenorhabdus sp. KK7.4 | reverse complement strand
GCAACGCAGCGGCGATCGCCGTGAATGGGTTGTGACACAAAAAGCAGGCTGGCATTGTGGGGCTTATGTGATGCCGGACGGTGAGATTATCGGTCAGCCCTATATGCCTGTCGCGTTCAGTGGCGGCACATCTGCCATTGCCGGTTATGTGGTCAGGGGAAGCGCCGAACAGTGGAAAACACACGTTGCGTCATTACTGCAAGGCAACCGCTCAATGATGCTGGGCGTACTGGTGGGATTGGCTGCCCCACTAAACTCACTGACAGGCGGGAGCTGCTTTGGTGTGCATTTATTCGCCCAATCCTCCGCAGGTAAAACCACCACCGTTGAGGCTGCCAGCAGCTTATACGGTGAACCCGAAGAACTGAAATTATCATGGCATGGTACTAACCACGGGTTAAACAACGAAGCCGCGGCCCGTAATGATGGTTTCATGCCCATTGACGAAATTGGGCAAAGCTCGAATCCAAAAGAAGTTGCTAACAGTGCTTACAGCCTGTTTAACGGTGTCGGTAAAATTCAGGGAAAACGGGAAGGCGGAAACCGTGCTGTGATCCGCTGGAAGATTGCTGCCCTTTCAACAGGCGAAGAAGATTTAGAAACGTTTCTGATAAAAGGTGGGATCACCCCAAAAGCCGGACAACTTGTCAGGCTGCTCAGTGTGCCCTTTATTGATACAGAATATTTCAATGGCTATGAGGATGGTGATTCCCATGCAAGAGCCATCAAACGCGAATCCAAACGCTATTGTGGTGCTGCGGGTCGTGAATGGATTCGGTGGTTGTCTGAGAATCAGGAGCAGGCAATAGAAATGACTGCCCGTAAAGAAAAAGAGTGGCTTGATAACCTGCCAGAAGAAGCCTCAGCGCAAGTCAAGCGCGTTGCCGTGCGTTTCGCGCTACTGGATGCCGTTGGAGAGCTGGCAACTCATATTACCGGCTGGAATAAAGAAGCGAGCCATGCTGCGGCAAAACAAAGTTTCGATGACTGGTTAGCTGATTTTGGCATCGGAAACCGGGAAAAGTATCAGGTTATCACACGAACTCGTGACTTTATCCAGAAATACGGACTGTCACGCTTTCAGCCTTATACCTACGGCAGACCAAATGGCGATATTGATACCTCACATGCCATGCGGATCAGCGATCTTGCCGGGTATCTGGTGCATAACCGCCGTCATGATGGACAGGCGGAATACCATATTATCCCCAGTGTATTTGAAGCAGAAATATTGCAGGGGTTACAGAAGAAATCCGGCTTTGAAGCCTTAGAAGAGGCCGGAATGCTGGTTAAAGCGGAGAAAGACCGTTTTATCAGTAAAACCATTTCAGTAAACGGCACTCAGGGACGGTTTGTGGTGCTGATTTTCAGGGATGAGGATTAACCTCACGTAAGAGAAAAAAACGTTGGGATAACGGGATATTGGGACAAAACAGATTTATTTTAATATATATCAGTTACTTATAGATATTTCACTTATCCCGTATTATCCCGCACCATCCCGTAACATCAGGTGATTACAAATAAAGTGATATCGTGGCAATGGAAGTTACCCCGAAAAAGACTTTTCTCTGGCAGGATTTAATTTATTGAATTTTAAAAGATTTAAATTAGTAACATGATGTTACGGGATAGGCTGGGATAACATGGGATAGATTAACGCAATGAAATATATAATAAATAGGTCATTTACCCCGTTATCCCATGAAAATTGGCGCAGTTATATAAAGATAATCGATAGTAACGGTTATGTTTCCTCAGCTCTCCGAGCTACCGGGTTAATGTATTAGCCCGGTAGCTCGGAGATGACAAGCGTAGCGCGTCAGTATCGTCCTGAATTGTGGGTGTGAGAATATTATCTTCTCACACTCAGTTGAGTTTGCTTTATTGATTTGCCCACGGCTTGGCTACCGTGCCTTAGCAATCTCCATAGTGATCATATATCGTTCTTCATTAGGATGTCTGTTATCTTTAAAACATCCCAAATTCATCATGATCCGATACTGATCATCGGCTCGCCAATTGGTTGTTTCAGAACACTTCATACTGCGAAGTTGAGTTCGTAATTCTGATGTATTAGCCAAAGGAGGAGACCTCGGCACCCAACCTGCTTTACGCCACTGTTCTTGTAAATCCAGTACGATCTGGATCACATCATCGTAGAGTAACGGCTCGATTTGTGGAGACATACGTACACTATAGATTATTCCATCCTCATTAAAGGAAACAGCTAAAAATCTGGCAGATGGGGTAATAAATCCATATTTAGGGTCAATAAAGCGTAAGCGCGCATCTGTTTTTGGGATATTATGCCAAATTTGCCCCGGAAGATGTGGATCAATCTCGGCACTGGATCTCTGTCGCATATCCTCGTAAGGCTCACCAATCATCAGTGCTATCTCAGGTTCAGGGGAATTAAAGGAATGGTAGAGATAGACAATAACCAAACTGAGAACGCTTGAGAATACTAATATTAAACCACCGCACCGCCGCCTTATACATTGCGAAAGATTCATTCAATACCTCATCCTGAAACACTAGAAGAGTGGGTGTAAGAAAGAATATCCTCACTCCCATCAGAGTTTGTTTTATTGATTTATCCACGGCTTGGCAATTGCCAGTGTAATCAAATATCGCTCTTCATCAGGATGTTTGTCATCTTTGAAACGTGCCACATTCAGCATGATCTGATATTTATCATCTGCTTGCCAAAATGTTATTCCAGTACCTTTCATCTTACGAAGGCTGTCGTGTAATTCGTGTGTATTAACCAAAGGATGGTATCCTCTAGTAAGCACCCAACCCGCTTTACGCCACTGATCTTGTAAATTCAACACTATCTTGATTGCATCGTCGTAAAGCAACGGCTCTATTTGTGGCGACATGCGTACACCATCGATTATTCCGTCATCAAACATAACAGTAAAAAATCGGGCAGTAGGGGTCACAAACCCATATTTGGGGTCAGTAAAACGCAAACGTGCATCCGTTTTTGGAGTGTTATACCAAGCGTGGCCAGGAATATGAGGATCAATAACAGCACTAGAACGTTGTCGCATCACCTCGTAAGGTTCACCGATCACTAAGGCTATTTCGGCTGGTTCACGGGAATTAAAAGAATGGTATAGATAAAAGCTAGCCAGACCAAGAACGATTAACAATGCGAAGATTAATCCAGAACGTCGCCTATCTATGCGATGTAAAAGACTCATTTTAAACCTCGTTCTGAAGCAGAATCCTGAATAATGGATGTGAAAGATAACATTCTCACACCCACTTTTTTTTGTGCTATCTCTGCTTACCACGGTTTATAAATTACCATTGTGATCAAATAGCGTTCGGCATTGGGATGCTTGTCGTCCTTGAAAAATGCTAAACTCAGCATAATCTGATACTGATTAGCGGCTTGCCAATAGGTCGTTCCTGCACCACCTTTCATACGGCGAAGATTCTCATGTAATTCTGGTGTATCTACTAAGGGTTTATATCCTTTAGCCATCACCCAACCCGTTTTGCGCCACTGATCTTGTAAATCCAAGACTATCTTGATTGCATCATCGTAGGGTAATGGCTCAATTTGTGGAGACATGCGCACACTCGTGATAATGTCATTCCCATATAAAACAGCAAAAAATCGGGCCGGAGGGGTAACAAATCCATATTTTGGGTCGATAAAGCGTAAACTGGCATCTGTTTTGGGAATATTATGCCAAATTTTACCCGGAAGATGCGGCTCAATATCGGCACTGGATCGCTGACGCATATCCTCGTAAGGTTCACCGATCACCAGCGCTATCTCGGGTTTATCGGAATAAAAAGAATTGTAAAGATAAATGCTAGCCAGGCCTAAAACGATTAATAATATGAAGATTAAACCGCCTCGCCGCCGACTTATTTGTTGCAATAAACTCATTCTACACCTCTCCCTGCCGCAATATTTTGTAGAGATTCTTCAAGTAAACTTCGGTTGCTATCCTGCAGCATTTCATCAAACCGTTCTGCTGCCTTGTACACGAAAGGCATGCGTTGTTTTATATCGGAGAGATCAGCCAGAGCCTCATCACTAAATTCGATAGTACGGCCATCATCAACACGTCTGCACTGACTCGCCAACGTCAATTCAACAGATTCCGCGACACCAGATGGGAGGCCAGTGACAAAGGAAATCTGATTGCCAAACAAGAACGTTACTAAACGAGTATCACTGTACATAGTGGGTTGTAATATGTTGATTTGCTCATGGTTGGCAAGATGAACAACACCTTGAGCGATATCACCTGCTTCTATCGCTTCAAACGCGAATAGAATATCTGGATAGAAACGGCCAAATGTAAATTTTTCTTGTCCTATCGGCCACAATATTGGGAATTGGCTATTACCATAAATATTTTCGCGCTTTTTTATACAAGTTTTGAGTTCTTCCAACCCACGTTGCTTATAAAAAGCATGCAATGGATACACATCCAAAAATAATGTTGTATTACCCAGCGCCATCATGTCATAGACATAATTGAATGAATACTGTGCCAGCTCCGAAATTGGCTGAAAACCCGGAACATTAGAAAATATTGATAGTTTATTATTTCTACTAGCTTCTCTAGCTTCTTCTATGGCACGAGGAAAATCTTCAACTGCTATTTCGCCTTGAGCTTTTAACTTTGGATGAAGAAAGTAAAGTGGGTTATCCATTGTGTTTTCTAATTCTTTTGCGCTTTGACGCACACGTCTATTGGCATCTTGATGAGCTTGATTCTTTTTGGCCATCTCAGAGGCATGCAACAACCCGCAACCCACTTGCTTGGAAGCGAAAGCAGCAAGACCAGCCCATTGGAAACGATTATCTTCCAACCATATTTTAGCGTAAGCCGCATTAATGCGTTTATTGCGTTCCTTAGGATCTGCTATCAGTACTCCTCCAGGCGCAACAATGTCTTCGGCCTCTTTTTGATACCTGCGCCAAACACATTCACAGGTGAGTACGGGTACATCAATAACTTTAATTTGTTTTCCGTCTTTTTCTTCGAAATGACAGTCACACGCGGCCACTGATTGAGTGCTTTTGTACAACGCCATGTCATCGTATTTATGTTTTTTAAAGACTTCGGTCATTTACGTCTTCCTGATTAAAATGGGTTTAATATCATTCCGTTACTAAATTATTTATATCCGTCATTCGCCTCATTTCTATTTTTAATGAGGCGTGTCAACTAAACTGACTGAGAAGGATTTATTTTGACGGTGAACGGTGTGCTGGTTAAACCTTTTTCAAGATTTGTCCCATCACTATCACTCGTGCCCGAATGCACCATTTTGTTATTTGTCAGCGTGTAAGGCACATTAGGTATAGACTCATGGGTGTAGTCTCTGACAAGTTTAATGTATAAATCATCTTTAAGTATTGCTTGGCAATTATGACCATAAATCGAGTTCTCATTACTCATTGTTTTCTCTCCTGTTCTTTTTCTTGTTCCATCGCCAGCAGATAATCCCGGCTGGAGACTTTTTCAATTCGTTGTCCCGTTTCGAGTTTTTGCCGCAACCACTGTTCAATCCGGGGTTCTAAACTGCCTTCTGGTTGATCCCATTGTTTCGCCATCTGGCCGTGATTTTCCCATAGATCACAATACAGTGAGCTGGTTAACACTTTCAGTCCGTAGGGAGAACGTAGCCAGACGGCCAGCAAGTGCTCACCCAATGT
>NZ_CAWNQF010000104.1:0-5843 GCF_963876465.1 Xenorhabdus sp. KK7.4 | reverse complement strand
GCAACGCAGCGGCGATCGCCGTGAATGGGTTGTGACACAAAAAGCAGGCTGGCATTGTGGGGCTTATGTGATGCCGGACGGTGAGATTATCGGTCAGCCTTATATGCCTGTGGCGTTTAGTGGTGGCACATCCGCCATTGCCGGTTATGTGATCAGGGGAAGCGCCGAACAGTGGAAAACACACGTTGCGTCATTGCTGCAAGGCAACCGCTCAATGATGCTGGGCGTACTGGTGGGATTGTCTGCCCCACTTAATTCACTAACAGGCGGGAGCTGCTTCGGTGTGCATTTATTCGCCCAATCCTCCGCAGGGAAAACCACCACCGTTGAGGCGACCAGCAGCTTATACGGTGATCCCGAAGAACTGAAATTATCGTGGCACGGTACTAACCACGGTTTAAACAATGAGGCCGCAGCCCGTAATGATGGCTTTATGCCCATTGACGAAATCGGACAAAGCTCGAATCCGAAGGAAGTCGCTAACAGTGCCTACAGTCTGTTTAACGGTGTCGGTAAAATTCAGGGAAAACGGGAAGGTGGAAACCGTGCCGTGATCCGCTGGAAGATTGCTGCTCTTTCAACAGGCGAGGAAGATTTAGAAACGTTTCTGATAAAAGGTGGGATCACGCCAAAAGCCGGACAGCTTGTCAGGCTGCTCAGTGTACCGTTTATTGATACGGCATGTTTCAATGGCTATGAGGATGGTGATTCTCATGCAAGAGCTATTAAGCGTGAATCCAAACGCTATTGTGGTACAGCTGGTCGGGCATGGATTCAATGGCTGTCTGAGTATCAGGAGCAGGCAATAGAAATGACTGCCCGTAAAGAAAAAGAATGGCTTGATAACCTGCCAGAAGAAGCCTCAGCGCAAGTCAAGCGCGTTGCCGTGCGTTTCGCGTTACTGGAGGCCGTTGGAGAGCTGGCATCCCATATCACCGGCTGGAGTAAAGAAGCGAGTCATGCTGCGGTAAAACAAAGTTTCGATGACTGGTTAGCCGATTTTGGCATCGGAAACCGGGAAAAATATCAGGTAATAACGCGAACGCGTGACTTTATCCAGAAATACGGGCTGTCACGCTTTCAGCCTTATACCTACGGCAGGCCAAACGGGGATATTGATACCTCACACGCCATGAGGATTAGTGATCTTGCGGGGTATCTGGTGCATAACCGCCGTCATGACGGACAGGCGGAATACCACATTATCCCCAGTGTATTTGAAGCAGAGATATTGCAGGGATTACAGAAGAAATCCGGCTTTGAAGCCTTAGAAGAGGCTGGAATGCTGGTTAAAGCGGAGAAAGATCGCTTTATCAGCAAAACCATCTCAGTCAATGGTACTCAAGGACGGTTTGTGGTGCTGATTTTCAGGGATGAGGATTAACCTCACGTAAGATAAAAAAATGTTGGGATAACGGGATATTGGGATAAAAAAGATTTATTTTAAAATATATCAGTTAGTTATAGATATTTTACTTATCCCGTATTATCCCGCACTATCCCGTAACATCAGGTGATTACAAATAAAGTGATATCGTGGCAATGGAAGTTATCCCGAAAAAGATTTTTCTCTGGTAGGTTATAATTTATTGAATTTTAAATAATTTAAATTAGTGACATGATGTTACGGGATAGGCTGGGATAACATGGGATAGAGTAACGCAATGAAATATATAATAAATAGGTCATTTACCCCGTTATCCCGTGAAAATTGGTGCAGTTATATAAAGATAGCCGATAGTAACGGTTATCTTTTTTCAAATCTCCGAGCTGCTGGGTTAATCTATTAGCCCGGTAGCTCGGAGAAGACAAGCGTAGCGCGTCAGTGTCAATCTGAATTTCGGGTGTGAAAATATTATCTTCTCACACCCACCTGAGATTACGCTATGGCTTTATCCACGGCTCGGCAATCTGCAATGTGATCAAATAGCGCTCTTCATCAGGATGATCATTATCTTGGAAAAGCGCTATATTTAACATTATCTGATACTGTTCACCTGCTTGCCAAAAAGTTGTTCCAGCCCCCCCTTTCATACTACGCAGTTGAACATGCAATTCTGGAGTGTTGTCTAAAGCCGGGCGTTCTTTAGCTTTGGTAAGTACCCAACCCACTTTGTGCCACTGATCTTGTAAATCCAACACAATTTTGATCGCATCATCGTAAAGTAATGGCTCTATTTGTGGTGACATGCGCACACTATTGATTATTCCATCATCAAACATAACAGTAAAAAATCGGGCTGGAGGGGTCACAAACTCATATTTGGGGTCAATAAAGCGTAGGCGTGCATCCGTTTTTGGAGTGTTATACCAAGCGTGACCAGGCATATGAGGATCAATAACAGCACTAGAACGTTGTCGCATTTCCTCATAAGGCTCACCGATCACCAAGGCTATCTCGGCGGGTTCGCGAGAATAAAAGACATGATAAAGATAGATGCCTGCCAGGCCTAGAATGATAAGCAAAGATAAAACTAAACTACTGCGCTGCCAATCTATGCCTTGCAACAAACTCATTCTAAACCTCGCTCTGAAGCAATTGCTTGTATCGATTTTTCGATCAAATTTCGTTTACTATTCCTGTGTAACAACTCATCAAAATGTTGTGCAGCTCCCCGATTTATCGAGTTAATTCATTAGCCCGGTAAATCGGAGAAAACAAGTGCAGCGCATCAGTCTGAATAATTCCTTATCCACGGCTCGGCAATCGCTAACGTGATTAAATATCGCTCTTCGTCAGGATGTCGGTCATCTTTGAAGCGCGCCATAATCAACATGATCTGATACTGTTCACCTACTTGCCAAATGGTCGATTCAGAACCTTTTAAACTACGAAGCTCAGCACGTAATTCGGGCGTATTGGCTAAGGCTGGAGACTCCGTAGCTCGAGTCAACACCCATCCCGTTTCACGCCACTGATCTTGTAAATCCAGTACAATCTTGATTGCATCGTCATAGAGTAACGGTTCGATTTGTGGAGACATGCGCACGTTCTCGATTATTCCTTTATTATAGGAAACAGTAAAAAATCGTGCAGGAGGGGTAATAAACCCGTATTTCGTATCGGTAAAGCGTAAGCGTGCATCCGTTTTTGGGATTCTGAACCCGATGCTATTATCATATGGTGAGCTAATTTTAGCACTGGAGCGTTGCCGCATCGCCTCATAAGGTTCACCGATCACTAAGGCTATTTCGGCTGGTTCACGGGAATTAAAAGAATGGTAAAGATAGATGCCTATCAGACTCAGAACGATTAATGATGCCAATATTAAACGCCCACGTTGCTGCAACACGCGTTGTAACAGATTCATTTGACACCTCCATTTGACACAACATCCTAGATAGTGGGTGTGAAAGTATTATCTTCTCACACCCACCTGAGATTACGCTATGGCTTTATCCACGGCTCGGCAATCTGCAATGTGATCAAATAGCGCTCTTCATCAGGATGAGCATCATCGTGGAAAAGCGCTATATTTAACATTATCTGATACTGTTCACCTGCTTGCCAAAAAGTTGTTCCAGCCCCCCCTTTCATACTACGCAGTTGAGCATGCAATTCTGGAGTGTTGGCTAAAGCCGGGCGTTCTTTAGCTTTGGTAAGTACCCAACCCGCTTTGTGCCACTGATCTTGTAAATCTAACACAATTTTAATCGCATCGTCGTAGAGCAAAGGTTCGATTTGTGGTGACATGCGTACGCTATTGATTATTCCTTTATTAAAGGAAACAATAAAAAATTTGGCTAAGGGAGTCACAAACCCATATTTCGGGTCGGTAAAACGCAAGCGGGCATTTGTCTTGGGTTCGTTGTACCAAATTTCATCAGGAATGTCTGGATCAATAGCGGCACTGGAGCGCTGTCGCATCGCCTCGTAAGGTTCACCGATCACTAGGGCTATTTCTGGATCACGGGCATAAAAGACATGATATAAGTAGATAATCGTCAGACCCAAAACAATGGATAGTACTATGATTAAACTACCACGTCGTAGGCCTAAGCGCCGTAATAGATTCATTTTACACCTCCACCTGAAGCAATAGCTTGTATCGATTTTTCGATCACATTCCGTTTATTGCTATGTAGCAATTCATCAAAGCGTTGTGCTGCCCTGAGAACGAAAGGCATACGTTGCTTAACCTCAGCGAGATTAGCCAGCGGATCATCGCTAAATTGAATAGCACGCTCATCTCCATCAGGAAGTTTGCACTGACTGGCTAGCGTTAATTCAATAGACTCAGTTATACCAGCAGGAAGAAGATTTGTGACATAAGCTGCATGATTACTACGCAATAACCCAACTAAAGTGAGATCACTGTACATTGAAGTTTGTAATATATTGACCTGCTCGTGGTAGGCGAGGAATTTAACACTTTCAGCAATGTTATCCAAGTCTATCGCTTCAAAGGTTTGTAGAATCTCTTTGTAAGGGAGACCAAATTTCAATTTTTTTTGCTCTATTGGCCACAATACTGGGAATTCACTATTGCCGTAGATACCTTGTCGTATATCTAGGCAAGTTTTGAGTTCCTCTAATCCACGTTGCTTGTAGAAAGCATGTAGTGGGTATACATCCAAAAATAACGCTGTATTACCGAGTGCCATCATCGTATAGACATAATTAAACGACCCCTGTGCTGCCTTTGACATTCCAATACGCTTGAGTTCATCGGGTGAAGGTACTGATGGCAATGGCGATGATGGTAATGAGGATAAATCTGATACTGTTTCTGTTACTGATGATACTGTCGTTGCTCCTGACGCTGATGATAATGGAAATAATATTGTTGCTGCTGTTGTTGATCCCGATATTGCTGTTGATGCTCCTGAAAAAACAGGTGATAATTGATTGTTTTTGCTAGCTTTTTCAAGTTCTTCCTTAGCCTTGGCACTGCTCTCACTTTCACGGATAGTAATCGTTGGAAAATTCAACTCAAATTCTCTTTCTTGTAAGCTTTCACGTCTACGCAGTATGGCCTTATCTTCAGTTTGCATCTTTTTGATCATCACAATGGCATGCAATAACCCACATCCCACCTGTTTCGAAGCAAAAGCAGCAAGACCAGCCCACTGAAAACGATTATCCTTTAACCATATATTAGCGTAAGTCTGATTAATACGTTTGTTACGTTCTATAGGATCGGCAATCAATTTACCGCCTTGCCCTACAATCTCTTCGGCTTCTTTTTGGTATCGGTACCAGAGACATTCAGCCGTGAGTATAGGTACATCAACAACTTTTCCATATATCTTATCAAGATAAGGCTTACACTCTGCGAGAGACTTAGTGCATCTGTTCAATGTTAAGCTATCGTATCGATGTTGTTTGAAAAATTTGACTTCTTCCTTTCTAACAGGAAAGCGGGGAGATATCTCGACAAAAAGAGGTATGGTCGCTAAAATCTCTTCGCTGCTAACTCCATTCCCATCAGATACTCCCTGAGTTACGACTGCCTCACCCTTTAGCACCGTGTACTCCTTGTTAGGTATAGGTTTACCCGTGTAATCTGCCACAAGCCGAATACGAGCAACACGCTCAGCTACTTTCGGGCAATCAGGGCAATAAATCGAGTTCTCATTACTCACTGGTCTTTCTCCTGTTCTTTTTCTTGTTCCATCACCAGCAGGTAATCCCGGCTGGACACTTTTTCAATATGTTGCCCGGCTTCGAGTTTTTGTCGCAGCCACTGTTCAATCCTAGGTTCCAAACTGCCTTCAGGCTTATCCAGTTGCTTCGCCATCGAGCCGTGATTTTCCCATAGATCACAATACAGTGAGCTGGTTAACACTTTCAGTCCGTAGGGAGAACGTAGCCAGACGGCCAGCAAGTGCTCACCCAATGT
>NZ_CAWNQF010000103.1:0-12190 GCF_963876465.1 Xenorhabdus sp. KK7.4 | reverse complement strand
CATTGGCTTTATTGTGATGTCGTGGTTATTCAGTCTGTTACTGGAATACCTCGGGATGACTTTTTTCTGGCCGGATGAGGGCGCGGCTCACAGCCAGACGATGATGAAAACCGAGCTGCAATTTTTATCCACGGAATTTACCCGGAGTCTGTTGTTGTCAGAACCTTCACAGACGGTCTCTGAGTGGTTGATGCAGGCGTATCAATGGCTGTTTGTCGACAGTGGTTTTCTGCACTGGATACAGGGGAAATCGCACTCTCAGCTTAGTAGCCGCAATGATTTTCTGCGTGAATTCAATACGGTATTACAGGAAGTATCGGGTTATTTGCGAGAATATGCGCTGGCTACCGTGTTTATCACGATGGTGACGTTAATTCGATTAGCCATTCTGGTGCTGTCCGTTCCGTTGTTTGTGATGGTGATTTTAGTCGCATTGGTTGACGGACTGGGACGACGGGATTTACGCCGTTATGGTGCAGGCTATGAATCCAGTTTTGTGTATCATCATGCTAAACGGGGCATTAAACCTGCCTGTACCATTCCTTGTGTGTTGTATTTATCGTGGCCGGATGTGGTGCACCCTACCGTGATATTGTTGCCAGCGGTGTTACTGTTAGGTATGGTCGTTGTGATTACCACATCGATGTTTAAGAAATACATTTAAATTGCTGGACGATGGCATACAAAACGGTTGTTGGTTTTGTATGCCATTGTCAGCAGACAAGCCGCATGGCGGCGCGTCAGTCTGGCAATCAAAGACTTCTTTCAACCATCGCAATGATGATGGCAGAAAGTTCGATTTCTGCCTGAGTTTCCGTGATATCGCCGTTAGCGGCTGCATAGGATAACGTTTCTGCGGCTCCCAGCATTGCCCAGAGACTGGCAGTGGTTATTTTTCCGCTTTGGGTATAGGGCACCAGTATCCCCCGGCATTTCTCGACAAAAATTCTGGCATATTCGCGTTTGATTTTTTCGAGTTCAGGTGAACCCGCTAATGCAGCGAGAATACTAGGTATTTCACGTCCCTGAAGCAGTACACAATTAATATAAGAGGAGGCAATGACAGCCGCTTTTTTTTCCAACGTGGGTTCGCTTTGTTGAATGGCGGTGTCCATGATTATCGTTTGGCGATTATCAAATTCCGTGTACAGGGCTGCCAATAGCCCCGAACGTGTACCAAAATGACCATATACGACCGGTTTTGTCACGTTAGCTTTCTCAGCCAGTTTGCCTAGCGTCAGTGCTTCTGTGCCCTCATCCCGAATGATTTTCCAGGCAATAGCTGTTAGCTGTTGATAACGCTCTTCCCTTGTGAGGCGAATACGTGTTTGTGAATTAGCTAGTTTTGAATGGGCTTTGTTGCTTGACATGCTTATATACCAAAGGTAACTTACTAATGGTAACCTACTATTGGTACATAGATTACGCTTGTCTTTTATCATATTCAAGAAGGAGGCATTTGGTGCACGCACTTATCGTTATCTCACACCCTATCCCTGACTCTCTCAGTGGTCATGTGGCTCAATATATTGCCGATGGTGTTATGCAATCAATTCCCGGGAATAGTGCCGAAATTGCCGATCTTGCTGAAGAAGGGTTTGATCCGAGGTTTACTGAAGCGGATATAGCGGCTTTTTACAAAGAAAGTTTACCACCGGCTGATGTGATTGCTGAGCAATCGCGTATAGCCCGCGCTGACGCACTTGTCCTGGTCTATCCGGTCTATTGGTGGACAATGCCTGCTTTACTTAAGGGATGGATCGATCGCGTGTTCTGTCATGGTTGGGCTTATAACGAGCATCCTGATGGCCGACTGGAAAAAAGACTTCAGCACCTTCCGGTTCATTTGGTGGCTATTGGTGCGGCGGGCAGAGAAACCTATTTAAAACATGGTTTTTGGGACGCCATGAAAACCCAGATTGACCATGGCATTTTTGATTATTGTGGCGCACCCGTTATCACTTCAGCTTTATTGCTGCACCCTGAGTTAAAGGATAAAAATGCCTATCAGGAAGCGGCATGTGACATTGGTCGTCACATTTTCAATATGGCTGAAGTTTCAGAAGCATAATGTCCAATGAACGCAGAATTAAGATCAACTTCCTGCCATTTTAAAGATATCCATAAAAGTATGAGGCCTGCGTTCATAAACAAGCTGCACAGAAGCGCAGCCAGTTTGCAACCGATATGAGATTTTGTGATCAATAAGCTATCAGAAAAAAAGAGAAAAGATTTAAATCTTATGGATGACTTTTATTAGGAAATATTTTTGAAAATGGATATGAAAAAACCCAAGAATATCTATGTATTGAAATACGCTGAGACTGGTACGGATGGATGGGCATATGGTAGACCTTCGGGGATAAAGCCTTGCCAGTGGCCAAGAAGTCGGGTCAACGGCGTACCGATGGCACATATTTTCACCGTAAAAATTCCGGCTGAATATAATGTGAGAAGTTCTGATGTAGAATATTTATCTGTTTTTCAGTCTAGTGATTTTGAAGATGACGAAGAGGAAGGCGTCAATGAATTTTTACAGGAAGACGGCGACGCGTTAGACAATAATGCTTTTTGGCAAGAGTTAATCTTATACCGTAATAATATGCATCCACGCGAAGTGTATCAGGTTGACGATATTGGTGGAGGTTGGTGCTTCATTTACCTCACAGAAGAAGAAATTTCAGGAAAATTGTGTGAGTTACCCAGTAAAAATTGCCTGCCAGCTGATTATGAGTCAATGCATGAAATTAATTGTTTTTCCAGTGATCAGCCTGCTAGGTATTTCAATTTAGAAGCATATTCTGATGATCCTAACATAGGAGTTAAGCCAGAGGAATATCCAGATTGGCTCGGTGATATTGAAACTATTGATAATTTGAAAATTGAAGATATTAAGGGATATATACCCATATTTCATAAAGTCAGTGAAAAACTGAATCTTAATTTAGATAAGTATTTTTATAATCACCATTTTGGTGGGACTGCACACCCAGCACAATCTATTCCGGATGACTTGAGTGAGTTTTATTTTGAGTTTGATGAAAGTTTGGGTGATCCCAATATAGGTGGGGATGGTGTGGCTCAAATAGATTTATTAACGAACAAAATTCACTGGGCTTGTGGATGATAATGAGTATATCGGTAGTTATTTGATTATATTATTACTCAGCGGCGATTTTTATCATTAAAAATTCAGATTTGATGTAGCAACAAACCCCATCAAATCTGGATGTTAAGGCTGGATTAATGGCGATATCTGGACGGGGTATTAATTACCTGCGTCATGGATTCAAACCAGTCACAGGCCTGACAGGCCCGGTTGCTTCCCTTTGGATCGAAACAGTAATGTTCGTGCGAAGTATCTTCACAATACACTACGAATGGCTGATCGATTCGGTGCAGCTGAATAGTCGCCGCCTGTTTTTTGGAGGCCGGAAAAAACGCGCCACCGATGTCGGCAAACAGTTCGGTATCGTCCTGCTGTGCATCACAGTGTTCGCAGTGGTTTATCCAGTGCTGTCGGTGTAATTGTTCGCTGATGGCTTTGCGCAGGGTGTGGTGAAAGCCGGGTAGCACATTACGCACGATAGACGGGATATCGACGAGATAAAACACAAATGCCGGTCTGTCCTGTTCGGTGTAGTCCACTTCCGTGTCGGGTTCCTCATCCTTCTCTGCTTCCAGTAATTGGTGTCCGGCGGGTAACATAAAGGCAGTGACGGTGGTGGGTTCATGACAGTGCGGACAGGGTATCCGGGTTTGGGCGAGATACCAGTATTCCGCATGCACATTGTAAAACGGCAGCCACTGCATAAACGGCGCCGGGTCAAAACTGCCATCGATATACCAGATTTGGGCGGCCGCATCCCAGTGTGCGCCCAGCTTTTTCACTGTCTCATACTCATCATCGGGGACGTGTAAATCAATCCGCAGCATATTACTCCTTCATTGTGAAATCATTAATCAAATAAATTAGCCAGACTATTTAGCTAATTTTCATCAAAGCATAAAGAGTTTATTACTGATCTGATTTAGAAAACACCGCATCCTCGCATTCGGCGTCTATGATGAGGGGAGTTGTTATGCGTGGTGGCTTTTTGATATCCGGTGCGGCCTGTCTGCTGGGATTGACTATATTGTGTATGCCAATCGCACAGGCGGCTGAGAAAGATGGTTGGCCAGCGCCAAACGTCTGATTGAGCAGGTACAGATGGCACTGGAACGCGCCAGCATCGCCGAAAAGCAATCTGCCCCGTCAGAACATCCTCGTTATCACTTTGATTATTCACGCATCAGGGCCGACCTCCATACCCTCAAAGCCGGTATCGACCGCTATCTGAGTCCTTCCCGCGATCAGCCCCGTGTTCCCGTACCCCTCTCCGGCGATTACCGTCAGGAACATCCACAATGACCCCTGTCCAACGCCATGCCTTTGAAGCGGCTTCAGGACACTTTGATGTCACTTTTTTATATCTGGTGTGTGTCGGATTTTTCCTGGCCACGTTGTTTTTGTGGGCGGCCTGGGCGGCGGTGGATGTCTGGAATGGCTGGGCGAATGAAAAAGTGCGTAATCAGACCCTCAGGCAGTTTGCTCTTCGAACCGCAGTATTGCTGGTCGTGGCTGTCTGGATGTTTGCCAGTTGAATCAATGAACACAATAAAAAGGAACTGAATCACTATGAAACGAATTTTTACGGCCTGCCGTCAGTTCAGCACAAACCTGATGACCCGGGTCAGCACTTTTCTGTTGCTGCTGGGTGTTTCCTGTGAATCGGCCTGGGCCGATTTACCTTCGATTGAACCGCCCTCAAGTGGGGGGCGTGGCGGATTAATGGGGCAGGTAAAAGGGTATGCACAGGATGGCATTGTGATTGGCGGGCTTATCCTCTCCGCAGTCGCATTCTTTAAAGTGGCCTCGGCGGCAGTGGAAACCTTCTCTGAAGTGCGCGATGGCAAAGCTACGTGGACCCAGTTCGGCTCGATTATTGTGGTCGGTATTGTGTTGCTGGTTGCGGTGATATGGTTGCTGGCAAAATCGGCCAACATTATTTTTTAAGGTGCCGCAGATGCAGACGATCCCCTTTTTACCCGATCGCTTAAACGCCGAACCCGTTGTATTTCGCGGCTTCACCACGCCGGAGATGGGAATAGCCGCCATCGCGGGGTTGGCCCTCGGTCTGGTGGTCAGCCTTCCCTTCATTCCGTTTGCCGGTTGGGTGATGCTGCCGACCGGCATGCTGATGATGCCGTTGTTACTGATGAGCGTTGGCGGGCGCTGGCTTGCCACCTTAAAACGGGGCAAACCGGAAAATTATCTCTGGCAGAAACTGGCCGAGAAAAAACGCCGGTTAGGGCTGGGTGACCCGACCTTGATTATCGCGGCGCAGGGCTGGTCACTACGCCGCAGCATGCCAGCGCACCGCAACAGGAGAGGCGTGTGATGAGTCGCTTTCGTCATGCGGTCAGAAACCGGGACCAGCATATTCTGACCCTGCGGGTGGCGTGCGGTATTCTGGTGGGGGTGCTGTTGATAAGTCTGCTGGGCTGGATGGCGTCCCCGCGCAACCTCACCATTCATAACCCGCCGGATTTACGCAGTGGCAGCACCCGGGCGTGGTGGGAAGTGCCGGCACCGAGTGTCTACAGCTTTGCCTTTTATATTTTCCAGCAACTGCATGCCTGGCCGAAAAACGGGGCACAGGATTATCCGGCGAAAATTGAAGCCTTATCGCCGTATCTGACGCCGGCCTGTCAGGATTTTCTGCGTGCGGATGCCCGAACCCGGGCTGACAGCGGTGAACTGCTCGACCGGGTGCGGGTGGTGTATGAAATCCCCGGCCGGGGCTACGAGACCCGCAGTGTGACGGTACGTGACCGCGATAACTGGGTGGTGCGGTTGGATTTGGTGGCGGATGAATATTATCACGCCGAACCAGTCAAACGGGCATTGGTGCGCTATCCGCTGAAAGTGGTGCGCTGGGAAGGCGATGCCGAGCGTAATCCGTTTGGTCTGGCACTGGATTGCTACGACGGGATGCCACAGCGGCTGGAAGCGCTGCCACCGCCAGCGGAAGAGAAAAAAGGCGTATTTCAATGAGAAGAGATGTATTTGACTGGCGCGGTGTCGGGCTGGGGCTGCTCAGCCTCCTCCTGTTCTGCGCTGGCGCAAAAGCCGATGAGCTGCTGACATGGGAGCGTATTCCATTACCGGTTACGCTTCAGGTTGGGCAGGAGCGGATTATTTTTGCGGACCGGAATGTCCGTGTCGGTCTGCCCCAGATACTCAGTGATAAATTACGGGTACAGAGCACCGGCGGCGCGGTTTACCTGAAAGCGAACAGTGCATTCCCATCAACCCGGCTGCAATTGCAGGACAGTGAGAATGGCGAAATTATCTTACTGGATGTCACAGCGGGAAAAACTGATGCCACTGAGCCGGTACGCATTATTTATCCGAATGAAAAACAACCTGATTCAGCTAAAGAACCACAACCCCAAAGCCAATCCCCATTATCTGCGCCCGTTCCTGTGCTGGCTTCGCTACTTATTTTTACGCAAAAAATAATGTGTAAAAACCGTTAATCATAAATCTCATCTGCTATGTCCATATGCTGCGTATTTCTTGGAATGTGTATTTTTATTATTGTTTGCAATTAGAAAGTCTATTTGTCTGATTTTATTTAAATGTTAAGGTTAGTTATTTCGTTATTGAATTAATAATGAAAATAGTTAAATTAGAACGCATTTAATGAGCTGAGAAATGGATTAAAAAAAGTGACGAACGATGCCAATGAAAATAGTAAGAGCAGGAAGAATAAAAAACATACTGACTATTTTATCCCTTATAGAACGACGTATGATTTACGTTTAAGTAAAAGGGAGCCTAATTTAATCAACATACTGAGACAGGTTCAAGGCTATGAATATGGCTTTTTTACTGTGTCAGGTGTCCGCCCTTGGTCTCAGCGGAGTGGTGGGAAAAATAATTCTATTTATGTCGTCAGATGCCGGTGCGGTAAATATGCGGTCAGAACATTAAAAGCGATTAGAAATCTTAATAATGTTAATGATATGTGTGTGCATTGCCAGCACCTGTTTAATCGAAGGCGTAAAGAAATTTTTCACACGACAGGAGACGATGTGGATTTGTCAGAATTAACCGGAATTAAATGTAAAATACCTTTGGAAATAAAAGAATAGAGAGCAATGTAATATTTCTTGATGAATTTTTAGGAATATGCTTTATTTTCTATACGTGAGGGGAGCTTGTTTTCACAGTAGTGGAACATTGATAAAATAATATTTTTAGGGGCGGGATTTAGTATAATTATCAAATTTATGATGATGCTATAAGACTAACT
Organism: Xenorhabdus sp. KK7.4; assembly: GCF_963876465.1. Taxonomy (NCBI): domain Bacteria; kingdom Pseudomonadati; phylum Pseudomonadota; class Gammaproteobacteria; order Enterobacterales; family Morganellaceae; genus Xenorhabdus; species Xenorhabdus sp. KK7.4. The sequence goes on along the minus strand of NZ_CAWNQF010000103.1, from coordinate 4,829 downwards.
ACCGGAAGAATATGAAGATCTTCCGGCATTTAATCAAGGTGGTTTTCTTGTTGTTTTATTAGAGGTAGAGGTTTTCCAACCTATTAACAGTCCCGATTCTCCACAAATTTTGTTTATTTCATCAAGTTCAGAATCTTCTACCTTCCATAACCAAAGCTCATTGTTTAATTTTATTAATGAACTATTTTTATCATCGTTTAATATCCATTTTTTCAACTTTACATTTCCGACTTTATTTTCAAAATGAACATTGTTTATTATGTTGTAAGGATAAATCATCCTTAGTATACTATTATTATATCTCTCTTTTCCATTAAATCTACCAGGTATTTCTTTTTTAAAAAGAGTCGGATTTTCATATGAGTACAGACTTACAAGATTATTTCCGCCTGCATAATAAAATGCTTTTGTTACACTATCAGTATTATAGATAATACCATAAGAGAAACTCACTTTTTCAATTAACAACTTAATAAATGAAAGAATTTTCTCATTGTTACTATTTTCGTTAGGGATTTGCGCATCTATATGAAAAAAACCGCCAAATTCATTAGTGACATAACCAAAGGAAGACAACCAAGGCTTATGATCGCCTTGTTCACAATACATTCTAAAAGAGGTTGCTTCTTGAGCTAAGATTCTATCTTTCAGATCGGTAAATGAAACTTCTATTAGTTCATGATCACCGGTATGATCACCATTTTCTATATATTTAAAATATCCTGTACTGGTAATAGGAATTTCAAAAACACTAAAGAACAAACTACCTAGTTCATAAGCGATAATTGGCGGTAATTTGTTTGAATTATATATTGCTATACCTGTATACATAATTTCTACCTATATACTTGATATCAAGCTATCTAACATCGATTTCATATCCTTAGCTTTATATGTATGTTCAAAAACTAAGATTTCACCTTGCTTATTGGTAGGTAAATTACCCATAGCTGTTTCATTACGTGTGGTTAATGTTGGTAATTTCTTGCCCATGTCAGTCTTTGAGGCTAGTTCAATTGAATGAACTTTACCATTAACATCAACGGCCATAATATCTGGTCTTCTTCCTGAAGTCCCGGTGCCATGAGCAAAACTATAAGACCTATTTAAATAAATCTTTTCAAATATTACCACTCATAGCAAGTTTATTCGCTATGACTTCTGAAAATTGGTCATGGCCCGGTGTTTTATCTTTTTGTTCTGTACCATAAATTTTGGCTCCGTTAACTTCTCTTACAGGACAAGGCGCTAATCCCAGTGGATCTATAAAGTTTGTTGGATTATGAATATAAGAGTATGGATTAAATCCACCCAGCAATCCTATAGGATCGGCACTAAATATTGCCCACTTCCTCCATCATAATATTGAAAACTATTATAGTATAATCGGCTTTCTTTATCTTCATACTGTTTGGCGAAGCGCAGGTTGCAGTTAACATGATAATCCACACCATTCGCAGTGGTACCCACTGTATCAGACAATAGTACCAGAGCCAGTAAAATTAGTTCAGTGAAATGAAGCTGATAATGAGTAAACTGATTGGCGATTATAATGAGGGATAATTTAAATAAGATTAATTAGAGGGGTATTACCCCTCTAATACTATGTTTAATATCTCAATTAAAGCTGGGAGTATTTAATCCATAGAGAATTAAATTCTTCTTTAGTTATATTAAAAGCTTCAAATTCAGTATCTTCATTTATTTCATTTACTTCAGGAACTGGAACTTCACCCAATATAGTACTTCCTGTAGTTTTATCCTCTTGAGCATAACTAACTTTTCCATTAAGGAAAATTTCAATTTTCCTTATTTCATACCTATCCTCATCCAATTCGCTATATATTTCAAATGGATAGTCATCATCATTATGCTTCCAATACACTTTTATATATGTCATTTCATATTTTTCCCAAAACCGATTATTCTTCCTGATATATCAAGAGGTTCTTTACTCAAATTCACAAAAACTCCTTCCCTACCATTAACAACATTTAACCCTCTAACATCAATTGCTATATAGTTTTCAAATTTTCTACCCTGATAGGGAATACCTAAGAAGGAATGAGATAATTGACCATTTCTTTTTGATTTAGGCAATATATCTGAAAAATATTGACCATCACCATACCTAGCATCTTTGGGATTGTTGGCTTTTAAGGATGGGTGTAATTTTTGTGAACTTAATATGCCTTCAAGTCCTTTGTTATCAGTATAATGGTACAAAATATTTGGATCACCTTTAGAGAGTTTACTTGCCTCTAACGCGGTATAGCCTTGTTGTCGATAATCCTTATATCGTGCAAATTTTTCAGGACAGGCTTCTAACCCGAATGGGTCAATTAAACCAGTTGGATTGTGCACATATCCGTATGGATTCAATCCACCCGCCAGATTCAGAGGGTCTGGCGTCAGGTACTGTCCTGTCTCCCGATCATAATACCGAAAGCGGTTATAGTATAACCCACTTTCCTCATCCTCGTACTGGCCCATGAAACGTAGATTACAGTTGACGTGATAATTTGCATCATTGGAAGCGATGACTTGGGAACGTTCCGCCTTACCCCATGTGGTCAGCCGCTGTGCCCAGACCAGCTCACCTTCCTCGTTCAGCATCTCGCGTGGGGTGCCCTGATGGTCACTGACGATATAGTGGAGCTTGCCTTGCTCAAAACGGGCTGATGGAGTTAATGAACCGGGTTCATAGAGCCAACGGATACGTTGACCTTCTGCCGGTGTGCCATCGGCGTAAATTGGCGTTTCTTCGATAAGCTGGTCACCGCTCCACAGATAATTCTGCCCCATCATTGTGTTGGGTTTAACACTGAGATCCGGCTTGCCATTGAGCCAGCGCTGTAAATTGGCCGCGGCCAGTTTTCCATCGTGTACTTTCAGTTTACGAATTCTTCGCCCGAAAGCATCATAGCGATAATGCCAGCGCGAGCCGTCCGGGGTTTCACATTGGGTCAATTGATTCAGCACATTCCAACGATAGCGCCACACTTGTGGCCGGAAACCGTCACGCTGCTCAGTTTTTTCAATGAGCCGCCCGTTGGTGTCATAACGGTAGTGAATATTGCCGTGCTGCACGACACGACCGGCTTTCTGGCGTTGCGTGATGTGGGTGATTGCGCCGTGCGCATCCACGGGAATATGCTGGCTTAAGTTGCCATTAGCATCATAACTGAACTGCTCTTCATACGGGCGTCCCCCCTGATACCGGGTCTGTGTTATCTGACCGTTGGTATTGTAGCGGTAACGGGTCTGTCCCCAGCGGCCATCATCAATCACCCGGAGGTTGTACGCCCGGTCATATTGCCAGCTACGGTTGATTGCCGTGGCCTGTGGCGGAAAATGGGGATCGTTTTGTTGCAGGGTTTCCCGGAACAGGGCGGTTGCCCGTCCGGCTGACTGATAGGACAGTAAACCCGATGCGGTATAGCGGCTGGCCAGGATAAAGCCTTGGTCACTTTCCCGTACTATTTCTTGTCCTAACGGATCATGCTGTAAAGACAACGGGCTGTGTTGGTTAAACTGGAAACGGTTTAACCCGCCCATTCGGTTATAACCAAAATGCAGCGTATCATCACCCAGCGTTTCTGCAACAGGCAGGTCGTTGAGGCCATCCCATTCATGCGCGATTTCACGTCCGTTCAGACGCTCACTTATCAGATGCCCGGCCTCGTCATATTCGAATTCCACCACTGCATCCGCAGAGACGGCCCGGGTCATCCGACCTTTGGAGTCGTAGGTATAGGCCGTCTCAGCCTGCAAGGTCGTGTCTAATTTCCCGGCCAGCCAGTATTCCTGCCGTACAATCTGGTCGTTGGCATTATAACAAACACGAATGAGCTGACCGTTGGGATACCGTGTCAGGGTTCGGCGGCCGGCTCGATCATAGGTATAGTCGATCGTGCGTCCGGTAAAATCGGTTTCACGAATAATTTGTCCGGCTAAATCCCGATCATAGCGATACGTTTCACCGGTGGCCATCGTCACGCTGTTCAGGCGAATTAAGCGGTCATAACCAAAATGCAGAACCGTCCCATCCGGGCGGGTAAGCTGAGTCAGGAGGTCAAAGGCGCCATAGCTATAACGGGTGATGTGTCCCTCACCGTCGGTGATTGAAGTGACCCGCCGCTCATTATCATAGCCGATATGCTGTTTTACCCCGTCCGGCAATTCAATTTCCGTGACGCTGCTTTCCGGACTGGCATGGAATGCACAGTGCTGATAACGGGTTTGCTGACCCAGTGCATCGGTCATACTCCGTAGCCGCCCCAGCCCGTCCTGCTCATAGCGGGTGGTATAGCCGTTGGGCGCCAGAACACCATGAAGCCGGTGCTGTTCGTATTCATAACGCCATTGGGTACCATCAGGCAGCACCCGCCTGAGGATTTCACCATGCTGGTTGTAACGGTATTCTTCCAATCGCCCCTGCGGGTCGGTCACGGCATCCAGTGCGCCCAGATCGCTGTAGTGAAAAAGCCATTTTTTGCCATCCGGCAGTTTGGCCTGCACCAGTTGACCGTATTCATCATAATCGTAGACAAACATCTCACCAGAAGGCTGTATTAGTTGGGTCAGTTCCCCGTAGGGCGTGTATTCGAACAGCGTTTTTCTGCCCAGGGGATCAGTTTCTGACAGTTGATGGCTCAGATCCCATTCCAGCACAGTTTCCCGACCCAGCGGGTCAACTTTACGGGTGATTTGACCGTCTTCATTGTACCCAGACTGTGTAAAAACCGTGATTTCATCCAACAAACATCGATTTGGGTTGCATTTAAGCAACCCGATTAGCGCTCATCGCATTCACAATGTTTTGATGC
>NZ_CAWNQF010000102.1:0-12222 GCF_963876465.1 Xenorhabdus sp. KK7.4 | reverse complement strand
GGTCTTCAAGTCCCTAAAAGGGAGAACAAGGATATTCCTCTGGACATCCCGAACGCGCAGGATTTCGAACTACCTGAAAATCCTCGGTAGTTGAATAAATCCATCGAACTCATCTCACCATTCGAACTCATCTTTCATGAGGGTGATCTCTTTTTCGCTGAAAATCAGATTAAGTAGCTGATTTATATAGCATGATAGGGTGTTCTCTAATCCCGATCATCCTGTTGACCGAAACACTTAAAATCACACTTAATATATTGATTTAACTACGATATAGGTGTTGACCGACCCCGATCACTTTGAGCTGTAAATTCTGAATTGACTACTAGTAGATACGAAAAAGCCCCACTTGGTTAGTGAGGCTTTAGTCTGCTTTCGGTTTTACCACCCGAGCATAACATAAAACATATAGTTTCTAGGCGCGTTTGTCAAATATATTTCTCCTTATTTTTCATTTTATAAAAATAAATTCTATTTATTCCCCGTCATAATGGAATGAAGTATATCTTCAGCGGCGTTATTAGCCCACCTGACACGTCTTTTTGCAGAATCAATATCAATACCTGTCTTATGAGAAAGACTCTCTAAAATGCTTTGCGAGCTTTTGCGCATCTTGTATCGTTTAATAACTACATCGCGAATTGGATTATCAATCGTGAATACTTCAGTCATGCACTTTTCAACAAATTCGGCATCATCTTTTTCTTTGGCGAGGCGAAGAGCACCGAGAGTTGATTTATTTGGCATGATGACTTCTTTCACTTTCTCTAATAATTCCTTTCCGGTGTAGCCTAATTTCGCATAATTAGTCATCACTAATTTAATTGCGGTAGTGGTTCCGTCATCCCATACTTCCCTTACCATCAGGCGACCAATGATATTAATATTCCCTCTACCCGGTGAATCATCACCTTGATTTTCAGCCCCCCATAACATCAACATATACCGCACCCATGTGCGCTCTGAGGGAGTTATTTTTTTCACCCCTCTGCACCATTTTTGACGAAGTTGTTTTTCAGACCTAAAGCCGGCTAGTTCCGTGTAATCTCCCTTTCTCATCTTACCTCCGGCAATACTGTATGCTCTTTATCGAGACGCGTCGTATACATCAAAATTCCCGCCATTGATTTTCTATGTACCCTAACAACCATCCTTCCGCCCTCCAGTTGGAGAATGCAGCGGTGATGACCCTTTCTTCTTTTCAGATATCTGGCCTCTTCAATTGCAGGCTCTAGTTCGGTAAACACTATGCTGCCTCCATTTGTTTTTTCTTCTGCTGCTTTTCGTAATACCGGGCACGACGAGTGAAGAGCTTTTTCACCCGTTTCAGATACTCGATATTGAATTTGCGTGGCTGGTTGTCGCGCTCCAATTGAGTGACTCGCTCTTCGCCAATTTTCTCAATCAGGTTTATGCGGTACGGGATTAAATTCCCTGATAGGTCACGGTTGCATTGAACACAACCGGCATGAATATTGAATAGATTAAACCTTAGATGTGAGGCCGATCCTCTTGACCTGTAATGGCTTGCATCGACTGCCCCTCCTCTCACGCCGTAATTCAGTGCTCTGCCACAGGCAATACATGGCTGACCGTAATCACGCCAAAATATGTATTTATTAACTGCGGCCTGCGCTTCCTTAGTCCAGTCAGATTTAGACTTTAGCTTTTCCCGTCTGACTTTCAGCTCCTGACGCTCAATAGAACGCTGACGCCGGAGTGCTCTATCCTCCTTGCGTTGGATGTTTCTATTTGATAATTCGATGGTGCATTCGAGAGAACAGACGGTATGAGTGGTACTTCTAGGTGTGAATTCTGATTGGCAAATCTTACAAGTCTTGGGCTTCGGCGTTTTCGCCTTTGCCACCTTATCCCCCTAAAGCCAGTCCCATAATCAGGGTGACTGTTATCCAAAAGAGAGTGAATGTGAGGTATTTCACTGATTCTGCTCCCGCCTAAGTCTCATATACTCTGAATTTTCCGGTATCGTCACAAAGCAATGGATACCTGCCGCCCACTGTTCAACTTGTTCCATGAATCTAAACATCTCGCCAGTGTCCAACTTGGATGTCTGGCGGAGTGTCCTGACGTGCTCAATTTCCTGCGTTCTCGCATCAACCCGATCAACGACCTCATAGCCCAAGAAGGTATGCTTGAGCATGTCTTTGACTTTTTCTGGTGAGTAATTCCCGCCTTGGGCTTTCAGGTAACGGCTAATCTCGCCAAACCACATATGAGCGGTCGCGTTCTGAGATTGGCTTCGGGTGTTTTTCCAAGGCTTGATGATGATGCGGTGAGGTTGGTTTGTTGCGAGAACTTCTTTGAGTTGTTGCCAGGCTAATTCTTTCGTCGATTCATGGAAGAGAAAATTACATTCCATCAGCCCTCTCTCTTATTCCATAAATTAATTGCATTTTTCATGCTTAATTTTGATTCAACAGAAAACAGGCACGACAAACATGTAATTTGGCACTTACATTTGGGCTTGTGATTGTGGTCTATTCTAAGCCTGAATCCATTGCACTTGCTGCAATTTTTAATTTCTTCACTCATACTCCCACCCTCCGACAAACAAAATTACTCAACTCCACTTTCTCCACACCGATATCGGCGTTCATATTCCTGCGCCTCGGTGAGACCATTTTTACGCATTCTTTTTTGGTGAGTTTCTTATCTGAGTTCCGTGTCCACGTAGTAGGTAATCCACCGGCTCGAGTGATAGTGGCTGTGATTTGGTATTTCATTCTGCCTCCAGTAATTCATCAGGGATTTCAACTTCGTCGCCTAATTTACCTAAGACTATCAATCTACATACTGCTTCAAGGTGATTACTTCCAAATTCAGAAACTACTAATTTTTTATTCATCAAATGCGAAGATGCCTCAATTATTGCGTCTGTTACCAATACGAATTGAACTTTATATTCTTCAATTAACCGACCGCACTGCTCCCAATAGGTAGACGGCGAATACCTCGTGCTATCACCATTAAATTCAATACAAAGATTTTTGCACAGACCAAAGGTTATAACTGAAGTTTCAAAGGAATGAGCCGTTACTTCATAATTTCCAATCCACCCATATTCATCATCGTGAGAACGACTGCACATATAAATATCCATACCAATTGCCTTAGCTACAGAAAAATCCAACGCTTTACCTGTCAGCTCACTTGTTTTGATTTTCATTAAAATGCCTTACCGCCAGATTTGGCGCGATTTTCTCGTTTATGGTCTGCCCGATGCCGGTTGTATGCTAATTTTTCAGCAATCGCGCCCTCAATGTCATAACCAAATGCCTCTGCATAATCCAAAATACGAATGACAGCATCAGCCAGTTCCACCTCAGCCATAGGACGATGGGGTAAGTGATCATCCATTAGATTTTTACGTTCTCCCTCCATTGCCTCGCTGATTTCGGAGTGGATTAAACAAAGCAATGTTCCACGTTCACGGGGATTATCCCACCAACCCGCTTCGATATTTTGTTGGTGAATTTTTTGTTGTAGTTGTTTGATTTTCATATCAAAAGTTCCTTATATCTTCTTCCAGCAAGAAATGTTTGATCTCAGTGATCTGATACTTAGCTATACGTAACGCCTCTTGTCGGTCATATTCATCGTCTTCATCAGATGTCTTGATTAGACAAATTTTTGATATGATGTTAAGTAATGCTTGATTGTTGCGCTCTATTAACCGTCTGGCGTCTGCATCTAATTTCTCTTGCTCTGTCATCTCAAAAGTCCTTACGGTGGGATTAAAAAAGCCTGCATATAGCAGGCGAGGGATTTTAAAACTTCATATTGTGCAGCTCTATTTCATCAACAGCATAAGCAGATGCTCTTATCGCTTTTTCAATTCGGTATTGTTCAGGGGGGAAATCACATTTAACCGTTGCTAATTGACTCGTAATCAAAAGTAATTTTTCCTTCAAGAAACTAATTAATTCTTCATCTGTCATTGCTTTTCTTTCCCTCTTCAGTAATTCATCTGTCATTGCTAAGTCTGCTAATTCACAAATTTCATCCTGAAGAGAAAGTTTTTCATCTAGCCATTGTTGAGGTGACTTATCTCCATTTTCAGATGCTTCCTCAATTCTTTCTTTTAATTTTTTGTATTTGTGAGTTAGCTTAAGTAATTCGCGTTTTCTTGTTTCCATTTTAACCCCTTATTTTTTTATTGAATTAACCCAAATACCTTGTGGTTCATTTTCATATTAACATGTATCTAATACTTTGTTTTAGACACGTATTATGTTATTTCTTAAGGACTAAAATTCAATATCCTCTTGATATTCAGATGACTTACCTCTGGTAATAGCTGCCGGATCTAACCCTCCACGAGTGTGCGTAAAGTAATACGTTTTTTCAGCTCCCGGCGCATGTCTTGATTTAGTGCAAATAATCTCAGTGATCCCTTTCATTTCAGTATTGGGATTATATTTTTCATCACGATAGACCATAAAAATAACATCAGCTACTTGCTCTATCACGCCAGACTCACGCAGATCGGAATTCATGGGGCGTTTGTTGGCTCGCTGTTCAAGATTGCGGTTTAACTGGGCTAACGCAATAACGGGGCATTTAAGCTCTTTAGCCAGATTCTTTAAGCCTGTCGCAATTTCACCAACTGATTGATTCATGTTGTCTGGATTAGACATTTTCATGATTTGCAAGTAATCCACGATAATTACACCAAGCCCTCCGGTTTGTTTATGCATTCGTCTGGCCTCTGCGCGGATTTCATTGATACTTAGAGATGTTTTGTCATTGATGTATATCGGCGATTTTTGAACATCATTCAGCGCATGACCCAGTTTTCCCCAGGCTTCATCCATCATTTCTTTCGTGCTGTTCTCACCCAATAAATCTTCTTTTCGAACGTGAGCGTGATGGAATGTAATTCGTTCCGATATTTGCCATGTCGGCATTTCCATACTGAAAAACATCACAGGTTTATTGTTTTTAAGTGCCACTGATTTTGTTATAGCGGTACTGAGCAACGTTTTTCCAGTACCCGGACGACCACCAACCACAATAAAATCCGTGTTATTAAATCCACCGAACGCCTTGTCAATATCCGGCATACCAAGCACTGTCTTGTGCTTCCATATATCGCCGTTAATCATCGATTCAATGATTTCTATCGACTCCTCAACGCCTGCCATGATGTGGGCCGTTCCACCCTCATTGGTGGTTCCTAGCTTTGATATCTGGTTTTCAATATCACCGGCAATATCCTGAACGGCATTGACTCCACTCTGAGTAATTCTGGAGATCCCTGTATGCAATACAGACAACATCTCGCGGGCCATTGATAGTTGCTTGAGTTTATCGACATAGACTGGCAGCAGTTGAATACTGGGGATATTCTTTGCGCATCCAGCAATGTAACCAAACCCGCCACAATGTTCAGCATCACCACTCTGCTCAAGCTCGCTGTTCAGCAATAACATATCGATCCGGCTGCCAGCGGTATTGAGTTTTTTCATACCTCTCAGGATAAGTCTGTGAGCCACAGAGCTAAAATCACTTTCTGCCAGTGTCTCAACCGCATTGATTGCCCAGTCTGCATATTCATCACCAGATACCAGCACACCGCCAATCACTGCCTGTTCTGTGTAAATGTCAGAAAATTTTTCCATGTTACCCCCCATTGCGCTTTGTGATGTATTCCCGTTTTGCCTGCTCATAGACCTGCGGCCAGTTCTCCGGCTTAAGTACCCAATCCAGTGTCAGCCACGGTTTTTCTTCCAGTTGGCTGAACAATGACGACTGACTAATCAGCTCAAAGCATGTCTCCATGTGCTGAACCTCACGCCAGCTCCCCTTGTTGGTTTTTCCGTTCCAGACAGTTTCAAGATTTCGGTAGGCCGGTCTGCGTGATGTCCATTCCTGAGCATCAACACTGCGAGCAGGAATTTTGTTATTCCAGAGGGTGATGAGTTCTGCGTGAGGGCAGTCAGTCGGGTTTCTGTCAATCCGTTCTTTCCACTTAACCGCATCTGACAGGTAGCCATCGAATCGGGTCATGCGGAACAGGTTTTCAGGTTTTAGTTTCTCTCCGTACTTCCATTGGGTTACCGCCCATTCAATGACCAACTTGATTTCATCCGACGTGTAGCACTCCCCTTTGCTCTTCACGGTGGAGAGCGCTTTCAGGATTGGAGCCGTTGATTGAAATCGTGAGTGAGTGAGCTGGTTAAAATAATCCAATATTTCGAGAGCGAGATTTTCTTCCCCTGTGGGGGTAAGGGGGATCTTTTCTTTATTATCTTTAATAGTATCTTTTGTGTTTAGCTGAATTGGCTTATTTTCTTTAGCCGTTTTAGCTAAACTTTTATTAGCTGATTTAGCTAAAGGTTTGCTATTTCGGCTAACATCCATAATCCATTCAGATGTATTCAGGTTTACCCCTATCGTATTACCTTGTTTAATCAATATTTTTCTTTGTAATAACTCCTTAATTTCAGTACTAACATGAGTGTGGTGCAAACTGATCATTCCAGCTATTTGAGTGTTGGTTGTCCGGTCAAATCGTTTATGCCAACCAAACGTTTTTTCAATAATGGCTTCTATAACTCGATACTGTCTGTATGTGACGCCATCATTGCTATGCTTCATCATCATCAGCTTTACTTCACGAGGCGTTTTAATGAACTCAATATCACCATTCACACTTCCCTCTTTTACTTTTGTTATTGGCTGACGATAATCAGCCATTCTTGCAACGTTACTCATGGCGATCTTCCCCAGTCAGCTCTTCCCGATGTTCCTTGCGTAATTTTGCATCTTCCAATGCATCACGCAGTTTCTTCACCCCTTCCTTGGTCACGGAACGAGCCGCCTTATCGCGCAGGTTATTTTTATGCACGGCGCTGTGATTAAATTCGGTTTTCATGTATACTTACCTCGTTGTTGGTGGCTTTAGAGTGGGCTTGCATACCTCTTCTTCATCGAGATACCAACACTCCAAACTGTATAAGAGGCCCTAGTTGTTTGCCCAACTGGGGTTTTTCTTTTTATCCCGCCTGTAATTCCCATCGGTAACATTCCTAAAGTGAAATGACAGTTAGACTTTGTTTAGAAAATAAAAAGAGAGATCAACTATCCTGAGATAGATGGTTAATAATTCTCCCGTTTTCAAGGAGAGCGGTAGATTGTTAAAGAGCCATGCGCTATCAAGCGCTAGTTTTTATTTGAGCAAATACCAATAATTCTTTTTTCACTGGTGTTACTTTTAAAAATTGTCTTGTAGCTGTCTCTATACGTTCAGCGATCGCAGGCGAGGCGCGGCGGTTGCCATAGGCAATTTGATTTAAATACCCGGCACTTGTCCCTGCTAGCTGAGCAAGCCGTTCCCAATCTTTCTGGGAGGACTCCTTTCTCCAACGGAGTAAGTCATTGCTCATGTTATTTACCTTGTGCATTAATGATAAATTCAAGTTTATCTTTATGGTAAAAAATAGGCAAGAAAATTTATCTTGAATTATCTTTTTGCATATTTATCAAATTGCTAATTAATGCAAAGATGAGGGCATGGAAACTAAAGATATAAGACGCAATAACTTGCGCACCTTGATGACACAATACGTGCAGCGAGGGACATCTAAAGCAGCATTCGCAGAGTTGATAGGAATACCACCTAGTCAGCTCAGTCAGCTAACGAGTGATAATGCAGTTAGAAATGTAGGGGATATTATTGCCAGACGGATAGAGGAAAATTTATCTCTACCTATTGGATGGCTAGATGTTCCTCAGCACTTAGTTGATAACCGTGATAATAATCACAAAGAAAAGAACAATAATAACTATCACTTGCAAAATATTTCGCACAAAGTTACTGATCTTTCATACAGGATTGAACAACTTGATGTGGAATTTAGCTGCGGAGGTGGTAGATTGAACAGTGATTATCCCGATATAGTTCGCTCAATTGAGATTGATCCTGAGTATGCAAAAAGGATGTTCGGTAGTAGGAAATCAACCTCGTTAAAATTAACAACTGCCGTTGGGGATAGCATGCTAGGGACAATAAGTCCGGGTGAATTAGTTGTTTTGGATATAACAGTCAATCGATTTATGAGTGACGGTATTTACGCCTTTACATATGGGAATGGGATGCATATAAAGCGATTGCAACTACTAAAAGACAAAATAATAGTTATTAGTGATAATCAAATATATGACAGGTGGGAAATTGACTCTGAAAATGAATCCAAATTACATATACATGGATTTGTTGTTGGTAAATGGAAAATGGATTACTCAAGACTGGGATAATTAATGTAATAAACCAAATCAAAACAAGAACCAGCTAAATGCTGGTTTTTTTATGCTCAAAATTCAAAGAAAAGATAAAAATACTTATCAATACAAATCAATTATTTATCAAAAAAGAGAACTTAAATGATAAATTATTTATCAATTTGCTATTTACATATATTTATCTTTGAGATAAATTTAAGTCATCCAAGGCAAGGAGCCAAACGTAAAAGGAAGTTCGCTCTTTAACAATTTAACTCCCTCCTTGAAAACGGGAGGCCAAAACAAGTTGGTTTTGGGGTGTGGTGACTGAGCCAAAAAGTAATCAGTCCTCAAGCGCAGGTGATGACTGTATCAGGGCTACGGGAGGCGCGATCTGCGATAGAGCTACAACGTAGCGATCACCACACCATCAAAATCAATTTGCGGAGGACATATGAACTCACGACAACGTTATAAATTGAGACGGAAGCAAAACCGCATGGAAGCAAGGATGACAGCACCCAGAACGACCGAGGAAATTTGGGATTCAATCATTAAGCCAGTAGATGAAATTGATGTACTGGCGCAATTGATGATTGAGTTGAAGAAAGAGATTAAGAACGACAACGGCGACGGATCTTGCTGCATGAGTGAAGTAGCACTCTATTCAACCAAAACCAAATCCCGCCGTCGATTGGAGTCGGGCGGGGTTAGTGCGAGAGGATGATTACTTTATTGATTTAAAGTCGTTATTTAACATATCCGCTGGTATTTGATAAGTGCATTTGCACGTATGGCAAATTAGATACGCCATCGTACTACCTACAGAGGTCATTTTATGAAATTGAAGCATAGACTTCTTTCTCTCACCATAACATGCGGGACAAAGATAGGTTTTGGGTTGATCACCTTGCTCAGAATCCTTAACTCTATAGATAAAAGAACCAGCGGTAGGGCTTATAAGTTCATATTTCGATATCTCGAATTCCCAGTTCTCTTTTTGTTTCTTCTCATCTTCAAGTTCAATAATGCGCTCCTTCGCAGATATTAAAATAGATTGAATCTCCATAAGTTTTGATAATAATTCAAAAGTCTTTTCCTTAACCGAATAATCAACGTGCAAGGCTTGAATTCCCTTAACTGTATCAACTGTTGATTTAAATACACCACCTGCACCAGTTACAGCATCGGTAAGTTTACCGATAATTCCTTTTTCTTCGGACATAGTTAATTCTCACTTTTTTGTAGGGGTGAGAAAATATTAACCGATTTCTCACTGTAGGGGTACATGAGAAACCACTGCCGCCTGAGGTGGTTAAATATGCAGGCGCAATAATAACTAATAGTGAGAGTTTAATATGTCAAATAAAATTACAGTAGAAATTAAAGCGGAATGTCGCACTAAATTCAGTAAAGTAGTCGAAATGGAATTGTCTGATTACGACAAATATTGGGAGCTTATTGGCTCTGATAAAAAAAATCATGAGATTGATAGTGAATTAGCCGATATAGCATTTAAATACGGTTTTGATGCTTACGGTGACCTTATTGAAGATAGCGAAGATTTGGAAGAGATAGAGTTTATAGCTCTTGATGATTAACTAACTCCAGCTCATTTCCGAGTGGGCTGTGGTGAGTTACTCTGATATATTCATGGATTCGACAATGGATTCATGAGGGAATATGATGGATTTACATCCAATATTATTTTATGCAGCTATATACATGGGGATATTATATAAATTTTGGTATATTTCTATTCCTATAGGGTTACTTTTTGGCTTTCTGGCACTTAAGGTAATTAAAAAGACATTTGCCAAAATATTATTCTCAATAATAGCAGTAGGGTTATTAATCCCACCAATATTGGCAGCATTAATATTTTTGACTATTCACATAATGTATCTCAATCATTAAATCACCAGCCTCGCAAATGCGGGGCTTTTTATTACCTGAATATAATTGGAGAGTAATAATGACTGATTTAGAATACTGGCAGGAATGTATTTCATGTGGAGCAGATGATTGTGGTCTGGTTCTAACAGATGAACAGTTATTATCATTAGCTAAGACGGTTAGTAATGGTCATGGATACTACGGAATGGCTTTCTATTCCCCACCGGATTCTGATCGTTACGCAGAAATAGAACGCGAATGGAAATCAAAACTTAATAAGTTACAATCTGAATTTAATTCATACAAAATCAATGCGGAAAATACCATGAAAAAAGCATTGAATATAGATGCAGATATAACAATAGAGCCTGGAGGAAAGGTTTCTTGTTTTTCAGAACGATGGGAAATGAGTTAACAAGATAAGAGTATTAGAACTGTAAATATGGGTTTTTTATTACCTGAATATAGGAAAATTTAATGAGTGATGAATTTGATGAGTGGGCGCAAGAACTTGTAAATGACATGGACAAAGAAACTGAAACAAAAGGTTGGATTGAGTTAAACGATAAACATCCTGATAAATACAAGACGATTTTATTTATTAGAGAGTGGTGTACTGATATCCACTTTGGTTCTCGTGATAACACTGGTTTTTATTGCTATGCGTCAGATGAGAGATTTACCGATGATGTTGTTACTCATTGGTGTGCAATTCCTGAATTACCAAATAGAGATGGAGAATAATAATGAACGATAAAAAACCCGATGAAATAACATTAAGAGATTATTTTGCGGCTAAGGCTATGCAGGCACTCGCAACCGATCTATATGCGACCAAAGCGGGTTGTGTTTTTGGCAGCGACGATATAGCGCGATGGGCATATGTAACTGCTGACGCAATGTTAAATGTTCGGGAAATAACGATGCCGAAACACCCGCGCGAGTTTAATTTTAATGTTGGCGATAAATTAACGCATAAAACAGAGGATTGGGGAGAGGCCATCATAACCAATATTGACGGCGGTCAGATTACCATCAGAACGCATTTCGGTAGAGAAATAACCTATATGTCCCATTTTCTCAGTGAAAAATGGAACAAGATTAATCAAGAACCACCAACAGGAGAATAACAATGATGTATATAAATATACCAAATGGTTATTGCATATCAGATGGTGAATTAAATGATATAAAGAAGGAACTTGAAAGAGACTATTACCCACAACTTAAAGTTGGTCATAAAGTTATTCTTCTTAATGGTGATAAAGGATTAGTAGAAGAAATATTTAATAATGGAACTTATGATTGCAGAATGGAAATAACAGAAAAATTACACATGTTACCTCCTCATGGTATGTATGTAACACAAACTGGATATAAAGGTTATTCTTTAGATTGGGATAATACTATCAAAATAAATAATTTAGGAGATAATAACAATGCCTAAACACATTCACGCTGATTTAATATCTGAGTACGCTAGATTGTCTCATGTTACCGATAGACCGTGGGAGTATTTTGAGGAGTTATTCTGCAATGAATGGAGACAGCTCTACGATGAGGTGACATTCTATTCTGACCGTAAGTACAGACTAAAACCCCGCACTGTCAAAATCGGGGAAATAGAGTTTCCTGAGCCAGTTGGTAACTCTGATTTATTCAAGCTCGGGGAAGGCAATGATTATTTTATGCCATCAATTAGAAATGGAGTTCCTGATTATCTAATATCTCACTGGAGTGGGTGTGTAACTGACTTAGGTAGACTAAATGCAGGAATTATTCATTTAGACAGAGAATCCGCCAAACTCCACGCTAAAGCACTTATTTCCTTAACCTCTAAATAATCTAACCCAGACAATAACGCATCGTTTTCACTAACGAGGGCTTCTTACATGCGCAATAACATGTTCGATTGGTGCGTGGTTGTGCCCAAAAAACCACAGGCAGTCAGGAACCGGCGCGCATGGAAGCGTCGTCTCGCCTTATTCCTTATTTCAATTGTTGTGCTTATTCCAGCTTAACGGAGGTCATTATGTTGCCGTCAATAAATTTCCAATATGTACTAAAAGATGAGCGGGTATC
>NZ_CAWNQF010000101.1:0-12334 GCF_963876465.1 Xenorhabdus sp. KK7.4 | reverse complement strand
AATTGAAGCAGGCCTGATGCAGTGCCCGGGTGTACAGGAGGCTGTCGTGATAGCCCGTGAAGACGCTGAAGGGGATACCCGTCTGGTGGCCTATCTCTGCGCTGAAGCGGGTACGGAACTGGTGCCGGTTGATCTGCGCCGACAACTGGCACAACATCTGGCGGAGTATATGATCCCCAGCGCCTTTGTGATGCTGGATACCTTCCCGCTGACCCCTAACGGCAAGCTCGACCGCAAGGTCTTGCCCGCGCCGGATTTATACGCCGTGATCACCCGGGATTATGAAGCACCGATCGGTGACGTAGAAATTGCACTGGCACAAATCTGGCAGGAGTTATTGGGACTGGAACGGGTCGGACGTCACGACCATTTCTTTGAACTGGGCGGGCATTCCCTGATTGCTGTCAGCCTGATAGAACAGTTACGCAGCCGGGGATATTTACTGGAGGTGCGTAGTATTTTTGCCACCCCGTTGCTTTCAGAGATGGCGCAGGCGATACAGGCCCGGCAAGATTCGCCGGATATGCTTGTCCCACCTAATCGTATCCCTGACGATTGCACACATATTACCCCCGATATGCTGCCGTTAGTGACGCTGTCACACACTGAGATTGATTCGATTGCCGCAACTGTGACGGGTGGCGTGGCTAATGTACAGGATATCTATCCGCTGTCGCCCTTGCAGGAAGGTATTTTATTCCACCACCAGTTGCAGGAAAACAGCGATACTTATTTATTAAACACGCTGTTAGCGTTTGATACCCGCTCCC
Organism: Xenorhabdus sp. KK7.4; assembly: GCF_963876465.1. Taxonomy (NCBI): domain Bacteria; kingdom Pseudomonadati; phylum Pseudomonadota; class Gammaproteobacteria; order Enterobacterales; family Morganellaceae; genus Xenorhabdus; species Xenorhabdus sp. KK7.4. Next base: position 11,564 of record NZ_CAWNQF010000101.1, on the reverse strand, counting down.
GTCTGGACTCCTTTCTGAGTGCTCTGCAACAAGTGATAGACCGCCATGACATTCTGCGTACGGCGTTTTGCTGGCAGGGACTGAGCCAGCCGGTACAGGTGGTCTGGCGGCAAGCAAAACTGCCCGTGATATCGTTTGTTCCGGCACAATCTATTCAAGCACAGCAACAACAGGCGCATACCATCTCCCGACTGGATATGACTCAGGCTCCGTTGTTTGCTGCCAGTATTGCCCTCGACTCGGACAGTAACGAATGGCTTCTGACGCTGAATTTTCACCATCTGGTCAGTGATCATGTGACACTGGAATTTATTATGAAGGAGATTTTTCTGTTATTAGACGGTAACGAGGAATCTCTGCCTACACCACTGCCTTATCGTAATTTTATCGCCCAGATCCTGAAAATGCCGGATTCAGTACATGAAAGTTACTTCCGTGAGCGGTTTGCCGATATTGAAGAACCCACGGCACCTTTTGGCCTGCTGGATATACAGGGGAATGGCACAAACGTGTCGGAAGCCCGTTTGCTTCTAAATGATACTCTTGCCCGGACTCTGCGTGCGCAGTCTCGCCGTCTGGGGATCAGCCCCAGCGTGCTGTTTCATGTCGCTTTTGCGCAGATATTGGCTCATATCAGCGACCGTGAAGAAGTTGTGTTCGGTACCGTACTGCTGGGACGATTGCACGGTTCAGCCGGGGCTGATCGGATTATGGGGATGTTTATCAATACATTGCCGATCAGGATATCCCTGAACAATCGCAATGTATGGGAAGTCGTGCAGGCGACAGCCGCAAATCTTGCTGAACTACTGGAACATGAGCAGGCTCCGTTGGCACTGGCTCAACAGTGCAGCGGAGTGATCCCCCCCTTACCCTTGTTTAGTGCCCTGTTTAACTATCGATATAGCCCGTCAGACTTGGATGAAAATCCCGGTTGGCCGGGTATGCGCGTATTACAGTCTGAGGAACGGACAAACTATCCCATCACTCTTTCCGTGGATGATAACGGGAACGATTTCACGCTGGTGGCTCAGACCGTAGACGGAATTAATCCGGACAGAATCGTGCATTATCTGCGCACTGCCCTCAGTGAGCTGGCAAATGCGCTGACCGCTGATGCTCAGCAATCGGTGCTCAGTTTATCCATTCTGCCGGCAGCAGAACGCCAGCAGTTACTGGTGGATTTCAACGCCACACAAGCCAATTTTCCGCAGCATGCCATCATCCATCAACTGTTTGAACAGCAGGTCACCCGAACACCTGACTCCCTTGCTGTACTCTTTGAAGAACAAGCCCTGAGTTATGACGCCCTTAACCGTCAGGCCAATCAACTGGCCCATTACCTGATGGCATTGGGCGTTAAACCGGATGATCGGGTGGCTATTTGTGTCGAACGCAGTGTAGAGATGGTGGTGGGATTACTGGCTATTCTCAAAGCTGGTGGCGCTTATGTCCCCCTTGATCCGGCTTACCCACCAGAGCGGCTGGCCTATATGCTGGAAGATGCGGCACCTGTGGCGTTGCTGACGCAAACTGGGCTGGCGGGTCAATTGACCTATCCGATCCCCACGGTGCAGCTGGATAACCAAACATCGCTTTTTGATATCCAGCCTGATCATAACCCCGATGCAACCTCGTTGGGGCTGAATTCCCACCATCTGGCCTATGTCATTTATACCTCTGGCTCGACCGGACAACCCAAGGGAGTTATGGTGACCCATCGTAATGTCATCAATCTGCATACCGGGCTGCAATCGGTGATCGATATCACGCCACCATGTCGTACTGCCCTGAATGCCAGCATCGTGTTTGACGCCTCGGTACAGAGTTGGCTGCAATTGCTCGCGGGTCATACACTGGTCATCATTCCTGAGACTATTCGTGCCAATGCGGAGCAACTCTGGCGTTATCTGGCACATCATGCGGTGGATCTGTTTGACTGTACCCCCGTGCAGCTGCAATGGCTGTTGAATGCGGGGTTAGGTACCGATACGGATTATCAGCCCAAACTGACGTTAATCGGCGGCGAGGCCATTTCATCTGCCTTATGGTCGCGCTTGCAACAAATAAAAACGTCCCGTTTTATCAATGTCTACGGTCCCACAGAATGTACCGTTGATACGACTTTTTGTGTGATAGATCATTCCCTTTCGTCGCCCAGTATCGGTCATCCGATAGCCAATGCCCGAATCTATCTGCTTGATATTTATGGTCAGCCTGTGCCCCTTGGCGTCACTGGCGAGATTTATATCGGGGGCGCGGGTGTGGCCCGGGGATACCTGAACCAGCCTGAACTCACAGCAGAACGGTTTGTGGTCGATCCTTTCAGTCCTCTTCCTGATGCCAGAATGTACAAAACCGGTGATTTAGGACGCTGGCGACCGGATGGCAATATCGACTATCTGGGGCGTAACGATTTTCAGATCAAACTGCGCGGCTTCCGGATTGAACCGGGAGAAATTGAGGCACAACTGCTGGCCTGTGATGGAATTAAAGAAGCAATGGTTATTGTCCATGAGACAGATAACGGCGAGCAGCGCCTAATAGCTTATCTGGTGGCACAACCAGACGTTACTTTGGAAGCCACCAGTCTACGCGAACAACTGAGACTCTGTTTGCCAAATTATATGCTACCCAGTGCTTTTGTAATGCTGGATACCTTCCCGCTGACTCCCAACGGTAAGCTCGACCGTAAAGCGTTACCTGCTCCTGATTTGTCGGCGGTAATAACCCGTGACTATGCCGAACCTGTGGGTGACGTAGAAAACAGACTGGCACAAATCTGGCAGGAACTGCTGGGTCTGGAACGAATCGGGCGGCATGACAGCTTTTTTGAAATCGGCGGACACTCACTTTTAGCCGCAAGATTGATAGCCCGTATACAAACCGAATTTTTAGTCCAGATACCTATCGTTTCAATTTTCCAGTCATCCCGATTATCAGAACTGTCTGAACTCATTCTCTCTGCCCAAATGAGTTCAGCATGGGGAGATGACACAGAATTAATCAAGAAAAGCCTCGATTCAATGTCTGCAGAAGAATTAATCGCAATTTTAAGTGGAGATACTAAAGAATGAGCAAAGCTAATATCAATATCGAAATGTTAAAACGAGCTGTTTTAGAGAAAAAAGTTAAAGAACAAATTAAACAATGCGCTAATGAAACTCGTTCATTGCACATGCCGATAACGAAGACCGATCGCCATGCACCTTTAGTATTATCCTTTGCCCAACAACGATTATGGTTTATCGGACAATTCGATTCCGCCGCAAGTCGGGCCTATCATATCCCTGTCGCATTGCGTCTTACGGGGAAACTTGAACATCAGGCACTCATCTCCGCTCTTGATAACCTTGTAGCCCGTCAGGAAAGTTTGCGCACCCACTTTACATTGGTGGATGATCAACCTTGTCAGAAAATAGCCCCTGCGGATACTGGCTTTTCAATGAGTTATCTGGATTTACGCTCTCTGAATGAAGACGAACGTTCAGCCCGTGTTGACGAACTGGCTGAATCTGAAGCCCGAACGCCTTTTGATCTTACTCAGGGGCCGTTAATCCGGGGGCAGCTATTGCATCTGGATAATGAAGAACATGTCCTGTTGTTAACTCAGCATCACATCATTTCTGATGGCTGGTCCAGTGGTATTTTAATCCGCGAACTGGCGGCATTTTATCAGGCTGCCCTGACCGGACGCGATGCTGATTTGCCACCACTGCCTATCCAGTACGCCGACTATGCTGCCTGGCAACGCAGTGCATTACATTGCGATGAACTGACCGTACAACGAGATTTCTGGTATAACCAGCTCAATGGAGCGCCATCCCTGCTGGAGCTGCCTACGGATCGCCCTCGCCCCGCAGTGCAAAGCTATAGAGGAAGTAAAATACCTGTTCACCTTGATGAGGAATTACTCACTGCCCTGAAAACATTTGCACAAAATCAGGGAGCCACATTATTTATGGCTATCCTCACTGCGTGGACTGTTGTTCTCTCCCGCCTAAGTGGTCAAAACGATATTGTTATCGGTCTTCCCATTGCCAATCGTACTCGCACCGAACTGGATAATCTGATTGGTTTTTTCGTCAACACGCTCGCCTTACGTATTGAATCAGGTCAATGTCATACAATAGCGGAACTGCTGGCCCATGTTCGTAAACAGACACTGGCGGCTTATGCTCATCAGGATCTGCCTTTTGAGCAGGTGGTGGAAGTGTTACAACCCGAACGTAGCCTGAGTCACAGTCCCATCTTTCAGGTGATGTTGGCATTGGACAATACTCCGGCTCAGGAATTGAAACTGCCCGGGCTTGAACTTTCTATTATCGAACAACCGCAATACAGTGCTCAGTGTGATTTAACGCTGTCGTTCACTGAAACAGCCGGAAATTCAGGCTTAACCGGAACGCTAATATATGCAACTGATTTGTTCGATCGGGAAACCGTGGTTCGTATTGCCGGTTATTTTCAAAACGTGATAACCGCAATGATCGCTGATGTGACTCAGACGATTTCATCGCTGCCTATGTTATCAGCCATGGAACAACAACAATTATTAGTGGATTTTAATGCCACGCAAGCCGACTTTCCGCAGAATGCCCTCATCCATGAACTGTTTGAACAGCAAGTGGCTCAAACGCCGGAAGCGATTGCTGTCGTGTGTGAAGGGCAAACGCTGAGTTATGATCAACTTAACCGTCAGGCTAATCAACTGGCCCATTATCTAATTGGATTGGGTATACAACCGGATGATCGGGTGGCTATCTGTGTCGAGCGCAGCCCGGCATTGATCGTCTGCCTGCTGGGAATCCTGAAAGCGGGCGGTGCTTATGTTCCCCTCGATCCGAATTACCCCGCAGAACGGTTGACCTATATGCTGAAAGATGCCGCTCCGGTAATCTTACTGACTCAGGTCGCCCAGCGCGATAAGTTACCGGATATCGTACCTGTACGCATAATTGATGCTCAGGATACCTCATTAGAAACCCGATCATCAGAAATACTGTCACTGGTTACACAACCGAGCCATAACCCGGATGCACAGGCATTGGGACTGACATCGCGCCATCTGGCTTATGTGATCTATACCTCCGGTTCAACCGGCCAACCAAAAGGTGTGATGATTGAGCACCGTAATGTTAATCGGTTGGCTATCAATGGGGGTTATGCGGATATCGGGCCGAATGACTGCGTAGCGCACTGTTCAAATATTGCGTTTGATGCCTCAACATGGGAAATCTGGTCCGCTCTGTTAAACGGTGGACGCCTGCATGTGATCCCACAAGCCGTATTACTCAACCCTGAACGTTTCCGTGACGAATTAATCAGCGGTGAAGTCACGGCAATGTTGTTAACGGTGGGGCTGTTCAACGCTTATCTGGAAATACTCTCTCCCCTGTTCAGGCAATTGCGCTATCTGCTTGTCGGTGGAGAAGCCCTCAATCCGAAAAAAATACAACAGGTACAATTGACTGAGTCCCGGCCAGTCCACCTGATTAATGCTTATGGTCCGACGGAAACCACCACAATAGCCACCACTTATGCAATAACATCGGCTACTAATGCTGCATATACCATTCCAATCGGACGCCCCATTGCTAACACCCAAATCTATATTCTTGACTCTTCTGGCCAACCTACTCCGCTTGGGGTGGTGGGCGAAACCTATATCGGTGGTGCCGGTGTAGCCCGGGGTTATCTGAACCGGCCTGAACTTACGCGGGAGCGTTTCCTGCCTGATTGGTTCTCTGCTGAAGTGGATGCCCGGATGTATAAAACCGGTGACCTTGGTCGCTGGTTGCCGGATGGTAATATTGAATATCTGGGTCGCAATGATTTTCAGGTTAAATTACGCGGTTTCCGCATTGAATTGAATGAAATCGAGACGTGTCTGAATCAATACCCGGGAATCAATGAATCCGTTGTTATCTTGCGCGAAGATACTCCCGGGGACAAGCGCTTGGTCGCCTACGTGCAAATTCAGCCGAATATTGACCTGATACCAACCAAACTGCGCCAGTATCTGACTCAGCATCTGGCAGACTATATGCTACCCAGTGCCTTTGTCATTTTGGATACTTTCCCGCTGACGCCTAACGGTAAACTTGACCGCAATGCACTACCTGCGCCGGATCTGTCCGCGGTGATAACGCGTGACTATGCTGAACCCGTGGGCGATGTGGAAATCACATTATCAGAAATCTGGCAGAATTTACTGGGATTAGAGCGCGTCGGTCGTCATGACCACTTCTTTGAACTGGGCGGGCACTCGCTGATTGCCGTCAGTCTGATTGAACAATTACGCAACCGTGGATATTCACTGGAAGTACGCAGCGTTTTTGCCACACCGCTGCTGGCAGATATGGCGCAGGCAATACAGACAGGGATAGATATTCCGCCGGTTCTGATCCCACCCAACCGCATTCCCGATGGATGCACAGCGATTACCCCTGAGATGCTACCACTGGTGACGCTGTCACAAACCGAAATTGACACCATCATTGCGACGGTAACCGGCGGGGCTGCTAATGTACAGGATATCTATCCACTGTCACCCTTGCAGGAAGGTATTTTATTCCACCACCAGTTACAGGAAAACAGTGACGCTTACTTATTGAATGCCCTGCTGGCTTTTGATACCCAAGCGCGTCTGGAGACTTTCCTTACGGCTCTGCAACAGGTGATAGACCGCCATGATATCCTGCGTACCGCCTTCTGTTGGCAAAATCTGAATCAGCCAGTACAAGTGGTTTGGCGGAAAACGCGCTTACCGGTGACTCCTTTTATCCCGACATCGCCAGAGAACATCCCGGCACAATTACAGGCGCATATTGTCATCCCCATAAATATCACTCAGGCACCCTTGTTCGCGGCCAGTACCGTTTACGATCCTGACAGTCACGAATGGTTACTGGGCCTGAGTTTTCATCATCTGGTTAGTGACCATGTAACACTAGAGTTGATCATGGATGAGATTCAGCAATTATTACAAGGAGAAATCGAGTCACTACCTGTGCCACTGCCGTACCGCAACTTTATTGCCCAAATGCTGAGCGTACCGGCTTCGGAGCATGAGGACTATTTTCGTCAGCGACTTGGGGATATCAATGAACCCACAGCACCGTTTGGTTTACTTGATGTACAGGGAGATGGTTCAGATGTGATGGATGCACAACTGTCGCTGGAAGCAACTTTGTCGCAAACTCTCCGCGCGCTGGCCCGCCAGCTGGGGATCAGCCCGAGTGTGCTGTTCCATGTCGCTTGCGCACAGGTGTTGGCCCATACCAGCGGACGTGATGACGTGGTGTTCGGCACGGTATTGTCGGGACGGCTGCAAGGCACTACAGGGGCCGATCAGGTGATGGGGATGTTTATCAACACCCTGCCGGTCAGAATATCCCTGAACAATCACACTGTACTTGAAGTGGTTCGGGCAACGGCAAAAGATTTGGCTGACCTGCTGGAACATGAGCAATTTCCGCTCGTTCTCGCCCAGCGTTTCAGCAGTGTTATACCTCCCCAACCTTTGTTCAGTGCCCTGTTTAACTATCGCCATTCTCCATCAAATGCCACGGATAAACCCGGCTGGAAAGGTGTTCGTTCGTTGCCTTCTGAAGAGTGGTCAAACTATCCGCTGGATCTGTCAGTGGACGATCACGGGGACGGTTTTACTCTGGTTGCCCAAACTGTGAACAGCGTTGACCCCAATCGGGTGGTGAATTATATGTATACCGCTCTTTGTGGGCTGACTGACGCACTGCAAAACAATCCCAGACAGCCTGTATTGGCGCTGTCCATTCTGCCGGTAGCCGAACGCCAACAATTACTGGAGGTTTTCAATGCCACACAAACTGACTTCCTCCCGTCAGAAGCACTTATCCATACGCTGTTTGAGCAACGGACGCAGCAGGCTCCTGATGCCATCGCCATCATTTCTGAGCATGGCTCGCTGAGTTATGATGAACTGAACCGGCGAGCTAACCAGCTAGCCAATGCTCTGATTACAGCGGGTATCCAGCCGGATGATCGGGTTGCTCTATGTGTTGAGCGCAGCCCGGATATGATTATTGGCGTATTGGGTATTTTAAAAGCCGGAGCGGCGTATGTGCCGATTGATCCGAGCCACCCTGATAAACGGCGGGCTTACGTGCTGTCAGACAGTGCCCCCAAACTACTTCTCACCCAACAGCATTTACAGCCACAGGCTCAGAACCATGATATTCCTGTCTGGTTCTTGGATGAGGCGGATTATCTGAATCGAGCCGCCAAATACGCTGTCGCTAATCCCGAACCGGAACAACTGGGATTACAGAGTCACCATCTGGCCTATGTGATCTATACCTCTGGCTCGACGGGGCTACCCAAAGGCGTGATGGTTGAACATCGTAATGTGGTGAATTTGACTCATGCCCAATGTCAGATAACCGCGCTTACTGCGGCTGATCGCGTCCTGCAATTTGCCACAATAGCCTTCGATGCGTCCGTGGCCGAAATTTTCCCGACACTGGCAACGGGTGCTACCTTAATTCTGCGCCCCCCTCACCTTCAGATACCGGATGCCGCTTTCGGCCACTTCCTGCAAGAACAGGCCATCAGCGTTGTCGATATACCGACCGCTTTCTGGCATCAGTGGGGACAGGAAATAAAAGCCGGTCGCAGTGGGTTCAGCTCGACCCTGCGTTCAATTACTGTCGGAGGGGAAAAAACTAACCTTCACTCTCTTACCGACTGGCAATCCCTGCCTGAAACACAACACTGTCGTTGGACAGACACCTACGGCCCAACGGAAGCCACTGTCATTGTGACCTCTCTGTCACTCAATGGTGGCGCCTTACACGATGCGGATGAAACGTTGTCCATTGGTCGCCCAATCGCCAATTGTCGAATTTATCTACTTGATAAAAAACAACAACCTGTTCCTCTGGGTGTGACGGGGGAAATCTATATCGGTGGTGCTAGCGTCGCCCGGGGTTACCTGAATCATTCTGACTTGACTGCTGAGCGCTTTGTTGCTGACCCGTTCAGTTCCCAGCCGGATGCTAGAATGTATAAAACCGGCGATCTAGGGCGCTGGCTATCGGACGGTAATATCGAATATCTGGGTCGTAATGATTTTCAGGTCAAGATCCGGGGTTTCCGCATCGAACCGGGGGAAATTGAAGCACAATTAGCCGCCTGTCAAGGTGTCAGAGAAGCGGTTGTTATCGCCCATAAAGCTGATAATGGTGAACAACGTCTGGTGGCTTATCTTGTGTCGCAACCTGATGTTACGCTGGAAGCGGCTGAGCTGCGCGAGCAGCTGAGAAGTTGTCTGGCGGATTATATGCTGCCAAATGCCTTTGTCATGTTAGATGCCTTCCCGCTGACGCCCAACGGCAAGCTCGACCGCAGTGCTCTGCCCGCGCCGGATTTGTCGGCAGTGATCACCCGGGATTATGCAGCGCCGACAGGTGACGTGGAAATTGCACTGGCACAAATCTGGCAAGATTTACTGGGACTGGAACGAGTCGGACGTCACGACCATTTCTTTGAACTCGGGGGGCACTCCCTGATTACTGTCAGCCTGATTGAACAATTGCGGCGTCGGGGATACTCACTGGCGGTACGTAGTGTTTTCACAACGCCTATACTGGCGGAGATGGCACAGGCGATAACCCGACAAGAGACGCCGGATGATGGGGTGCCACCCAACCGCATTCCTGACGGTTGCACACACGTCACGCCCGAGATGTTGCCACTGGTGACCCTGTCACAGACGGCGATTGACACCATTGCGGCCACCGTGACCGGCGGTCATGCCAATGTGCAGGATATTTATCCGCTGGCGCCGTTACAGGCCGGTATCCTGTTCCATCATCAGCTACAGGAAACTGGGGATGCTTACCTGTTAAACAGCCTGCTCGCCTTTGATACCCGAGCACGTCTGGATACCTTTCTGAATGCTCTGCAACAGGTCATCGATCGCCATGATACCCTACGGACGGCGTTTTGCTGGCAGGGGCTGAGTCAGCCAGTACAAGTAGTCTGGCGGCAGGCGAAACTGCCTGTGACGCCCTTTGTGCCCACGTCGGCAGACAATATCCCCGCACAATTACAAGCGCACATCGTCACCCGACTGGATATCAGTCAGGCCCCGTTGTTCGCTGCCAGTACGGCTTATGACGCCGACAGCGGGGAATGGCTGCTGGCCCTCAGTTACCACCATCTGGTCAGCGATCATATGACGCTGGAGCTGATATTGGATGAAATTCAAAAATTATTACAGGGACAGGCGGACACGCTGTCTCCCCCCTTGCCGTACCGCAATTTTATTGCCCAGACCCTGCGCGTACCGGCCTCAGTGCATGAAGCGTACTTCCGGGAACAGCTGGCTGATATTGATGCGCCTACCGCACCGTTTGGCCTGCTTAATGTACAGGAAGATGGCACTGACATAGCAGGAGCTCATTTGCCTCTGGATAGTACACTGGCCAATACCTTGCGCGAGCAGGCCCGTTGTTTAGGTATCAGTCCCAGTGTGCTGTTCCATGTGGCCTGTGCGCAGGTACTGGCTCATACCAGTGACCGTGATGATGTCGTCTTCGGTACGGTGTTACTGGGGAGATTGCAAGGTACCACAGGTGCTGATCAGGTCATGGGGATGTTTATCAATACCCTGCCTATCAGAATTTCTCTTGGTCATCTCAGTGTGCGGGAAACCGTGGAGAATACGGCCCGGAATTTAGCCACCTTACTGGCGCATGAACAGGCCCCACTGGCGCTGGCCCAGCGGTGCAGCAGCGTGATCCCGCCCTTGCCCCTGTTCAGTGTGCTGTTCAACTATCGTCACAATTCATCATCTTCCGCAAAGCATCCCATACTGGAAGGAATGCGTCTGTTGGATGCCAAAGAACAGACAAATTATCCGTTGGCGCTCTCTGTGGATGATTTTGGAGATAGCTTCATTCTGGGAGTCCAGAGTGTGACGGGTATCGATCCTGACCGAATGGTTCATTACCTGTATACGGCACTTCAGAACCTGACAGAAGCGCTGCATAAGGAACCTTTACAGCCGATTCTGGATTTGCCCATCCTGCCTGTGTCTGAACGCCAGCAGATCCTGGTGGATTTCAATGCCACACAAGCTGATTTTCCGCAGCATGCCCTTATTCACGAACTGGTTGAGCAACAGGTTGTGCTGACGCCAGAGGCCCTTGCCGTGGTGGGTGAAGCCCACACGCTGAGTTATGCGGCCCTGAATCGTCAGGCCAACCAACTGGCCCATTATCTGATTGAATTGGGGGTAAAACCGGATGACCGGGTGGCGATTTGCACTGAACGTAGCCCGGCGATGATCGTGGGATTATTGGCTATCCTTAAAGCCGGCGGCGCGTATGTGCCCCTCGACCCGGCTTACCCCGCCGAACGGCTGGCCTATATGCTGGAAGACGCGGCGCCTGTGGTGTTGCTGACGCAAACAACACTGCGCGACAGCGTTGGGGAGTTTGCATTACCGATGGTCAGACTGGATGATCTGCCCTCCCCCGTGCTGGCGAACCAGCCTGACACCAATCCGGTGGCCGCCA
>NZ_CAWNQF010000100.1:0-198841 GCF_963876465.1 Xenorhabdus sp. KK7.4 | reverse complement strand
AATGAATTAACTGTTTCAGTCACTCTTCAAGACTTTAATCTTTTTTGCCTTTCGGCTGTCGATAGTGTCTTGCGAGTGCCCACACAGATTGTCTGATTATGTTGTTAAAGAGCGGTGCAACCGAACCTCTCGTTCCGGGTTGCGAGGCTGCGTATCTTACGCTTTTTGCCTCCGGAGTCAAGCGTTTATTTTCGCTTTCGTTCCGCTGTCCTGCGCGGCGTGTCTCAGCTCAGCGTCGGTCAGTGGTGGCGCATTATAGGGAGTTTTTCGGCCCTGACAATAGTTTTTTTGCATTTTTTTTTCGTTCGTTTTTTTTTTCAACAAATTCAGCAAAAATGTTCATTTTGAATTCAATTATTGATGACATCTAAAGCGATTTTAAAATTCATGCAAAGAAACTAGAAATCTACTGGGTATATTTTTATGCATTAAAATGATACTTAGATACCAAATAACCATCATGACAACATCACAGGACATCTAATGGTCAAATCTGCGCGCAGCATGTCCGGATTGCCTTGGATTGCAGCAATGGCTTTTTTTATGCAATCCCTGGATGCAACAATCCTGAATACCGCACTTCCGGCAATTGCAAAAAGCCTAAATCACTCTCCATTAGCAATGCAGCCAGCTATTGTCAGTTACACATTAACTGTAGCAATGTTGATTCCAGTCAGTGGGTGGTTAGCAGATAGGTTTGGTACCCGGCGGGTTTTCATTTATGCCGTGTCCTTATTTTCTTTGGGTTCTCTTGCTTGTGCACTATCCAGTTCACTTTCTTTTTTAGTCATTTCACGCGTTGTGCAGGGAATCGGCGGCGCAATGATGATGCCCGTTGCTCGTTTGGCTTTATTACGGGCTTATCCGCGCAGCGAACTATTATCTGTGCTGAATTTTGTCACGATGCCTGGATTAGTAGGCCCTATTTTAGGCCCCCTGCTTGGTGGGGTATTAGTAACTTATGCAACTTGGCACTGGATATTCATTATCAATATCCCCATTGGCTTACTAGGCATTATTTACGCCAAAAAACATATGCCCAACTTTACTATGCCAAAAAGTCCCTTTGATTTTGTGGGATTCGTGATGTTCAGTTCAAGCTTAGTGATGATTTCAGTCAGTCTGGATTTATTTGGTAATAGCTCATTACCGAACTATGTTCCAGCTGTAGTATTCGCTTCGGGGATTATGATGCTCTTCGGGTATTGCTTTTATGCCAAAAGACATCCTAACCCACTTATTAGTCTTAGTTTATTTGAAACCAGGACATTCTCGGTTGGTATCGGTAGTAATATTGCGACACGTTTAAGCACAGGATCACTTTCTTTTCTTATTCCGCTGATGCTACAGGTAGGTTTTGGTTACTCTGCCATTATTGCAGGTATTATGATGGCTCCAAATGCCATTGGCGCTATTCTGGCTAAATCTTTTGTCACTCGGATACTATCTCTATTTGGATATAGAAACACCCTTCTCTGGATCACAATCATTATCGGTCTCATGATTGCCCAGTTTTCGCTGCAATCCCCAGAACTGTCACTCGCGTTTTTGATTATCCCTCTATTCATATTAGGAATGGTTATGTCTACCCAATTTACAGCGATGAACACAATTACTCTTGGTGATCTAAATGATAATAATGCAAGTGCCGGAAATAGCCTGCTGGCTGTGGCTCAACAATTATCCATTAGCTTAGGAGTTACAGTTAGTGCAGCAATCCTGAGATTTTATGAAGCAACGAGTTATGGTTCTACTATAGATCACTTTCACTATACCTTTCTCACGATAGGTATGATTACGCTAACTTCTGCCTTTATCTTTCTGCTCTTAAAGAAAGAGGATGGCATCAACTTGGTTAAGAAAAAGCGACCTAAAAAATGATGTTATCAACGCTCACGTACTGAATTTCGTTCAATAAGTTCTGGTGTCAATACTAATTGTTTTGGCTTACTATCTGGATTATCCATTCGGTAAAGCAGCATATCGATGGCTAACTTACCTAATTCATCTTTTGGTTGATGGATGGTTGTTAGTGGAGGTGTCAGATAGGAAGCTATAGAAATATCATCATAACCAATAACAGATATATCTTCAGGAATAGAAATCCCGGCTTGATATAGGGCCTGATAAACTCCAATGGCCATAGCATCATTACCAACAAAGACGGCTTCAGGAGGATCAGACAATTGTAGTAATTGCTTCATTGATGAAAAACCACCAGAAAACTCAAAATTGCTGTAAATTTCGTAACCATCAGGAATCTCAATCCCAGCATTTTGCATTGCTTTTTGATATCCAGATAAACGTTGTATAGCGGGTGTTTTATCCTGTGGACCAGCAATACAAGCTATTTTACGAAATCCCTTATTAATTAGATAATTTGTCGCCAGCTCTCCTCCTATTAGTGAATTATCTTTAATAACATCACTAGAGGCATCAAAAGGAGACCAGTCCATTGTAACAATAGGTACGAGTGGATATCGTAGCAAAAAATCCTTAGATATAGATTGATGCTCTGAGCACATGATCAATAAACCATCAACCCGCTTTTGCAACAATGTTTCCATATTTCGGGTTAACCGTACTGAATCACCTTCAGTATTACATAGGATTAAACTATAGCCTCTCTCGTAACAACTTCTTTCAACTCCTCTGACAACCTCAAAATAAAATGAGTTATCACTAGTTGTTACTAACATACCAATAGTTTTGGTCTGTTTTATTTTCAAACTTCTTGCCAATGCAGAAGGAGCGTAATTTAATTCCTCAATAGCAGCATGGACTCTCTTTTTCACACTTTCACTGACATAACGATTACCGTTAATGACATGAGAAACTGTCGATGTAGATACGCCCGCAATACGGGCAACATCTTTCATGGTCGCCACTGATTAACTCTGTTCAGCCAGAAATGCATCAATTTCACTTCGCCATGGAATGGAAGTCTGTGCACCGCGACGGGTCACTGCTATTGCTGCCGCTGCATGGGCAAAACGAATTGCAGACAAAATTTCTTGACCTTCTAATAATCCTGTCACTAAAGCTCCATTAAATGTATCTCCTGCAGCTACCGTATCAATGGCTTTTACCGGAAACCCAGAAATCACTTTCCCTTGTTTGCCTTGTTCGCTAAGCCATACTCCGCGACTACCCAACGTGATGATAACTGTTTCAATACCTTTATCATGCAAAAACTGAGCTGCTTTTCCTGCTTCAGTATTATCTGTTATTGCAATTCCGGTCAGATGCTCTGCTTCTGTTTCATTAGGAGTGATAATATCCACCAAAGAAAGTAGCTTATCTGAGACTTTTTGGGCTGGCGCAGGATTCAGAATCACTTTAGTTAGATGTTTTTTCGCCATCTCCGCAGCCAGTAGGACAGTATTCAATGGTATTTCAAGTTGTAACAACAGAGCATCAGCTTCTTTGATTACTACTTCATGATGATGGATACATTCAGGTGTAAGTGAGCCATTCGCACCTGCATTGATGCCAATAATATTTTCGCCCTGCTGATTAACAAAAATCAGTGCGACACCAGTTGATTCACCTTCTATCATCCTAATTGCAGAAGTATTGATATTATCTTTCACCAATTGTTGGCAGATATTTTTACCAACATCGTCCTGACCAACACAGGCAATAAATGTAATATCAGCTCCACAGCGACCAGCAGCAACCGCCTGATTTGCTCCTTTTCCGCCGAATGCCACCTGATACTGTTTTCCCTGTACAGTTTCTCCTGGCTGAGGAAAAAATTTGATGTTCAATATATGATCGACATTAATACTGCCCATCACTGCTAGTTTTGCCACACTCATTACATTTATTCCTGTTTCATAATTCCTGTTCAATGAAAATGTAGATAATTAGGACTAATCACCTCACCTTAATAAGGTCTATTCTTTGATAATCAATTCCAATTCGACCGGAATTGTGGCATCAACTTTGTTACCTTTCAGTACATTATCTGCAGTCTGAATACCGATAATACCGATCTGTTCAGGGCGTTGTGCAATAGTAGCATCTAATTTACCTGCCTCGACTGCTTTTATTCCATCGTCAGTCCCATCAAATCCAACAACTAAGACATCTTTTTTCCCTGCGGTCTGTAATGCACGCAGTGCACCTAGTGCCATTTCATCATTTTGGGCAAAGACTGCCTGTACTGAAGGTTGCGCAGTCAACAGATTCTGCATGACATTAAGCCCTTTTGTACGATCGAAATCAGCAGGTTGGCTAGCCAGCATGTCAAATTGGTGTTTTTTAACTGCCTGAGCAAACCCTTCTCCACGCTCACGCCCTGCCGAAGTACCAGAAATACCTTCTAGCTGAATAACTTTCACCTTACTACCTAATTTTTCGGCAATAAAATTTCCTGCCATTTGGCCTCCCAAGCGGTTATCAGAAGCAATATGGCTGATAACATTTCCTTTGTTGGCTATACGATCAAGGGTAATAACCGGTATATTTGCGTTATTTGCCATAATGACTGCATTACCAACAGCATCTGAATCTGTTGGATTAATCAACATCAATTTAGTACCACGAACAATTAAATCCTGTACATTAGCTAGCTCTTTAGCTGGATTATCTTGTGAATCCAGAATAATCAGGTTATACCCCAGTTTATCAGCTTCTTTCTTTGCACTATCTTTCATAGTGACAAAGAAAGGGTTATTCAATGTTGAAATTACCAATGCTATGGAGTCTTTTGCCAACGCATTAGCACTCATAGCAACATATAAGGTAACCACAGATAAAACAGTTACCAATTTATTCAATTTCATGTTGTTTTTCCTGTAGGGTAAGATTATTTACTACTTTTGTTATCAATTAAGACCGCCAGTAAAATAACAACTGCTTTGACGATCATTTGATAGTTAGAAGAAATATTTAATAAATTCAGACCATTATTTAAAAAACCTAAAATCAGTGCACCAATCAATGTACCTATAATCCGGCCTTTACCTCCCGCCAGGCTGGTTCCTCCCAGAACCACAGCAGCAATGGCATCCAGTTCATAACCACTTCCAGCCATAGGCTGAGCAGAAGATAGTCGGGCTATTTCTATAATGCTGGCCAATGCTGCCAATAAACCACATAAGGAATAAACAATTATTTTTATTTTATCAACGTTAATACCTGACAAACGTGTTGCAGGTTCATTTCCACCTAAAGCATAAATATAACGGCCAAGGCGAGTATGATGAAGGATGAACCATGCAACGATGAAAACCAGCAGCATAATCCAAACTGGAGTCGGTATTCCCAATGGACGTCCAATACCAAACCAACCCAATAAATCTGCATTGTCATTAAAGCCAGTATTGATTGGGCTTCCATCGGTATACACGCGGGTTACACCACGCAATAACAACATCATAACCAGAGTTGCAATAAATGCCTGAACTTTACCTTTCGAGATGATAAATCCAGTGCATGCACCAATTGCAGCCCCAAGAGTTAAAGCTCCCACCACAGCTAACAATGCATTGACATCATTACCAATCATTGAAGCAGCTACAGCGCCTGTCAGTGCTAATAGAGAACCAACAGATAAATCTATCCCTGAGGTTAAAATTACCAATGTCATTCCCACTGCCATAATGGCATTGACAGAGGTTTGCTGGAGAATATTAAAGAGATTATTCAGAGTAAAAAAATTGGGGCTGAAAGAGGAAACAACAGCAATCAATATTAATAGTGCAATTAGTGATTTCTGTTCCATTAACCTTGTTTTTGTAATCCACCGTCTGGTGGTTAGTTTTTCACTAGAATTTATGTCCATTATCATTTTTAACCACTATTTGAGCACTGTGTTGTATTACTTACAGTTAATTCATTCTGAAATAAATTATCTGGGGTATATTGTTTACCAACAGCTGCTGCCATCAACGATTCCTGAGATAAATTATCCGAACTAAATTCCCCACTTATACTACCTTCATGCATCACCAGAATTCGATCACTCATTCCTACCACTTCAGGCATATCCGAAGAGACTAAAATGATACTCAATCCATCTTTTTTAAACTGATTAATTAATTCATAAATCTCTTTCTTCGCCCCTACATCAACTCCTCTTGTCGGTTCATCAAGGATCAGAATTTTTGGACGAGTCATTAAGCCACGGGCAATTGCAACTTTCTGTTGATTACCACCTGAAAGCAACCCAATTGGTTGTTCTATTGATGGAGTTTTTATATTGAATAATTTGATGAAATCAGAAACAGATTTTTGTTCAGCGGAGTGGCATAAACGGCAGGGTGTTCGGCTGAAGTAACATAATGCTGTAAGAGACATATTCTCTTTTACTGACATCCCCAACACCAACCCGTCACTCTTGCGATCTTCTGATATATAAACAATGCCGCTGGATAGTCCCTCCTGCGGATTACGAATTATTAAGGTGTTGCCATCTAATTTAATTTCACCTTCAGTTTTCGGTAATGCACCATAAATAACCTTCATTAATTCAGTACGACCTGCTCCCATCAATCCAGATATTCCGAGAATTTCTCCTCTATATAACGAGAAACTAACATTTGTAATCCCAGAACCAGATAAATTTACGACCTCTAATCGTTTTTTCCCACGAAGCAAATCCAAACGAGGGTATTGGTCTTCCAGCTTGCGCCCCACCATCATTTCTATCAATGAGTCTTCTTTCAGGGTGGAAACTGGCTGCTCACCAATAAATTGACCATCACGAAATACGGTAACATCATCGCAAATTTCAAAAATTTCTTTCAAGCGGTGAGAAATATAGACAATACCACATCCCTGAGCTTTCAATTCTCGTATAATTTGGAACAAAGATTCAGTTTCAGTATCAGTCAGGGCATCCGTTGGTTCATCCATAATGATGACTTTAGACTGGAAGCTGAGTGCCTTAGCAATTTCAACTAATTGCTGATTACCGATAGATAATTCAGATACTAAGCAATGACTATTACTACTGATATTTAACTTTTTCAGCAGATAATTCGCTTCCTGATACATTCTTTTCCAATTGATAATTCCCAACTGATTGACAAATTCACGCCCCAGAAAAATATTTTCCGCGATAGTCAGTTGTGGAATAAGGTTAAGCTCTTGATGAATAATTCCAATTCCAGCTTCCTGAGATGCTTTAGGATCGGAAAAAACCACATTCTTTCCAAGGTAACAAATTGAGCCAGCATCCTTAGTATAGATACCAGTCAGTACCTTCATCATGGTGGATTTTCCTGCACCATTTTCTCCTACCAATGCCATAACTTTCCCAGGATAAACTCGCAATGTTGCACCTGACAAAGCTTTGACCCCTGGAAAAGATTTATCGATCCCATTTAATTCCAGCAATGGTTCCATACTAACCTCAGAAGATTACACCAGAACACAGAAGGATATTGGCATAAGGTGAGCATTCCCCTGTACGGATCACTGCTTTGCTCTTTTCTGTTTTTTCTTTCAGAACATTATGACTGACATATTCTATCGTGATTTTATTGCCCTGTTTTATCTCAAGTTCTGTAATACATTTAATAATTTGTTCATGTACCTGAGGGTTATGCTCAATAATCTCAGCCGCCAAAATGGCGGCTTCGACTTGTACTTCCTGAACAACCACATCTAATACAGATAATAAATCAGGTATTCCCTGGGTTAACGCTAAATCAATTCTCTGAGTAGAACTAGGTATTGGCAGGCCCACATCGCTAATCACAATCTGATCTGTATGCCCTAAACGAGAAATGACCGCAGAAATATCAGAATTCAGTAAAACGCCTTTTTTCATTTATTATATAAACTCCGTCAGCGAAACGTTTCGCTAGCAACTCATAATATTAAGAGATACATCAAAAACAACATGATTAAGATGAAAATGTGATCAACATTAAAACGTTTAATTGAAGTGTATATTCAACAAAAAAATATAATTATTTAATAAGTTAAGCTGAATCGATTTTTTAAACATTCTTTTCATACGCAACAAAAATTCAACAAATATTCATCAAAACCTTTGCATAGATAGTTTTTTACCTATAAATAAAGGAAAGTTACTATTTGAGCTATGGTGTTCACGATATGCAATTGGTTGAGAAAATATCCCGGCTAAGTCAGTATCTGGAAAGTGGGCTGTATGAAAGACGACAGGCCATCAGGCTTTGTCTGCTGGCTGCTTTATGTGGAGAAAGTGTTTTCCTTCTTGGACCTCCGGGCATAGCCAAGAGCCTGATCGCGCGTCGGATAAAATTTGCTTTTCAAAATGCCCGTCATTTCGAATACCTGATGACACGTTTTTCCACCCCGGAAGAAATTTTCGGCCCTCTCTCTATTCAGGCGTTAAAAGATGAAGGGCGTTACCAGCGTCTTACTGAAGGTTATTTACCTGAAGCAGAAATTGTTTTTCTAGATGAAATCTGGAAAGCAGGGCCTGCTATTTTGAACACGCTCCTGACAGCAATAAATGAAAAAAAATTCAGAAATGGTAATCAGGAAGAACAGTTACCAATGAGGTTATTGATCACCGCTTCTAATGAACTACCTGATGCCAATAATGGACTGGAAGCACTTTATGATCGCATTCTGATCCGGCTTTGGCTGGATAATATTCAGGAAAAGAAAAGTTTTCATGCTTTACTCACTGATCACTGCAATGAAAATACCAATCCTGTACCCGATCACTTTCAAATTACCAATGAAGATCTTGATCAATGGCAGAATAAAATCAGCCATATCTCCCTTCCGATCCCTATTTTCGAGTTGATCTATCAGCTGCGTCAGCAAATTAATGCTATGGAAAATACTCCTCACACTTCGGATCGCCGCTGGAAAAAATCTATTCGTTTGTTGCAGGCCTGTGCTTTTTTCAGCGGAAGAAACTCTATATCTCCCCTGGATCTCGTTCTACTAAAAGACTGTCTGTGGCACGATTTGAATACTTTAAAACTTACCCCTCAACTTCTGCATAATTTACTGACAGAACAAGCTTATCAACAACGCTCTTTAACCCATAAAATGGAAGTGCTATACCAACAGTGGATGAAAGCCAGACAAGATGAAACCCCTCATCCACCTTTACAGCTAACCACAAAATTATCAGTTTTTGGTCACCATACTCACTATTTGCTTCCTGAAAATATAAGTGGTGAGAAGCTGACACTATTTCTGTCACCTTCATTAAATTTACATGGTCTCGCTGTTAATTTTATAGAAGTAGATAAATCTCATCTGGAAAAGTCCCTTAAAAAGAACAGTGACACTTTATCTGTCCGGTTAAATGGAATTGGTTTTCTACAAAAAATTCCTTTTGAAATTAACAAAAAAAATCAAATTGAAATGCTGGATATCAGCCGAAATAGTGCAGTGTTATGTCTATCTGAACAAAAACAGATAACCCTGAAAAAAGAGCAGGCACAATGGAAGGAAAAACTCTTATCTATTGGCGATGAAATCCAACACCAGCACCAATTGTTTAGCCAGCATCAGCCCTGTTTATTTATCGAGCCACATTGGCTGGCTGATATTGAGCAAAGTTTTTCCCAATTAACCGAAGAGCTTCAGAAATTGAGATCAAAAATGGGGTGATGACATGCTAACTCTGCCTGCGCTCGATCTTCTACTCGCCATAAATGAAAGCGATTTGATCGAGGAAATCATCTTAACATTCTTAAACACTCCTCAATTGATCATCTTCTTTAAAAATTTTCCCGGAATAAAACAAGCATTACTGAAAGAAATTCCAGACTGGCGAAAAACATTGCAGCAAAGGATCGAGGAAACCTTTATTCCTCCACCTCTGGCTGAGGAATTTTATTTATATCAACAAGTAACGATAATGGAACCTGCTGAGTTTTTTCAGAAATCACCTAACCTTGTTGAAAAGCTAGAAAAAAATCAATCCCCTTTTGCTAATGATGCTTATAAATTATGCCAGCGATCATTTCAGGGCAGCAAAGCTGGGCACATATTGTTTATTCAACGCTGGCGCGCATGTCTGATCCATCAAACGACGACAATTCATAAAACATTATTGGAACAAGAAAAAGATCTTTTTCTGACAGAGATCCAGAAACGATTAGTAATAGCAAATCATCTTGCTCCTATATTCAATGAAAATGATCAAGCTGCTGGATGCCTATGGGATATGAGCAAAGGCCAGTTTCAACTGACAGAACATAACATATCGCTACTAACTCAATATGCTAAATTCCTCAGACGGCAGCCCGAACTTGAACAGTTAGCTCAACGATTGGGCCGCAGTCAAACCGCCAAATCACTACCTAAAGACAGCACAATTCTGGAGCCATTTACCCAAACTGAATGCATTCCTGATACCGTGCCAGAGCAAGTCAGTGGACTTCAACAAAGTGATGACATTCTGAGAGTTTTGCCTACAGAATTGGCCATTCTAGGGATTGAAGAGCTGGAGTATGAGTTTTATTGTCGACTAGTTGAAAAAAAACTACTGACCTATCGCTTGCAGGGAAATAGTTGGCAAACAAAAACTGTTTTAAAGCCTGCTATTCATCATCACAACGAAAAGCAGCCCAGAGGACCATTTATTGTCTGTGTGGATACTTCTGGTTCGATGGGAGGCTTCAATGAACGTTGTGCAAAAGCATTTTGCCTTGCTTTGATGCGTATCGCACTGGCTGATAACCGCCAGTGTCATATCATGCTGTTTTCCACAGAGATCATTCATTATGACTTAACATCGCAGAATGGGCTGACTCAGGCAGTAAATTTTCTGGGGCAAACATTCAGGGGAGGAACTGATCTGGCCTTCTGCCTGAAAACGGCAATAGGAAAAATGGAAACATACATCTGGAAAGATGCTGACGCTGTTGTAATTTCCGATTTCATTGCCCAGCGTTTACCGGACGATCTAATCCATCAGGTACAAAATCTGCAACAGCACCAACAACACCGCTTCCATGCGGTCTCCCTATCCAATTACGGGAAACCCGGTATCATGCGAATATTTGATTACATCTGGCGCTTTGATACCGGGATTACAAACCGTTTACTGCGAAAGTGGCAGCACTGAAAACTTAATCCTTTCAAAAAACAGAATTACAGGACACCTTCGACAGATTCAATCACTTCTGGTGACCAAACACCACACTGAACCTGACCAATATGTGCCATTTGCAGCAGCAGCATCACTAAACGGGACTGACCAATACCACCACCGATAGACTGTGGCATCTCACCTTTCAGCAGAGACTGGTGCCAGTCGTACTGCAAGCGATCTTCATCACCGGACAGCGCAAGCTGACGCTCCAGCGCTTCAGCATCAACACGGATCCCCATTGAAGAAATTTCAAAAGCATCCTGCAAAACAGGGTTCCAGACGATAATGTCACCGTTCAGGCCAAGAAAACCATCGCTGTTTGTTGTTGTCCAATCGTCATAGTCCGGTGCACGAACATCATGTGCCTGACCATCAGACAGCTTACCGCCGATTCCCATCAGGAAAACAGCACCAAATTCTTTTGCAGCCGCGCGCTCACGACCTTTGGCATCCAGATCTGGGTAACGTTTCAGAAGCTCTTCACTGTGCATGAAGTGAATTTGATCTGGCAGGAACGGTGCCAGACCAAATTCCTTACTTACTGCTTGTTGTGTTTCTTTTATCGCTTCGTAGATTTTACCCACTGTCTGTTTTAAATAATCGAGTGAGCGACAACCTTCACCCACTACTTTTTCCCAATCCCACTGATCAACAAAGACCGAATGGATAGGAGTCAGGCGATCCTCATCAGGACGCAGAGCCTTCATATGCGTATACAATCCTTGTTCTGCCTGAAAACCAAAGCGACCTAGTGTCTTACGTTTCCATTTAGCCAGAGAATGAACCACTTCAAACGTAGCATCAGGCAGTGTCTTAACCTTCACCTGTACCGCTTTTTCGTGGCCTGACAGGTTATCCTGCGTACCATCACCAAGACGGCTCAGAATTGGCCCCTGTACTTCGATTAAACCAAGTTGCTTCTCTAGCAGACGTGAAAAGTAAGATTTCACAAAACTAATCTGCTGCTGTTTTTCAATAAAGGATGTTTTCATGATGCTGCTCTCTAAATTTTTTAGTGACCCTGTGTCCTGTTGATATATATTAAGCAACAAAACAGAGTATAAATTCAATATCTGATAATAAAAATATACACTAATGCAGATAAACGATAATTTTTACACTATAAAAATGAATATCATTTAAAAATAGGGATTAAAAATGGCAGAAATTTATCAGATCGATAATTTAGACCGAGACATACTTCATGCTTTAATGGATAACGCGCGTACCCCCTACGCTGAACTAGCCAAAAAATTCGCAGTCAGCCCCGGCACGATCCATGTCCGCGTAGAAAAAATGAAGCAGGCGGGAATTATTTCGGGCACTCGGGTTGATATTAGTGCTAAACAACTTGGGTTTGACGTATGCTGCTTTATTGGCATCATCCTGAAAAGCGCGAAAGACTACCCAGCAGCATTACAAAAGCTCGATATGCTGGATGAAGTCGTTGAAGTTTATTACACAACAGGGCATTACAGTATTTTTATCAAAGTCATGTGCCGGTCTATTGAATCTCTTCAAGATGTACTTATTAACAAGATCCAAACTATTGACGAAATACAGTCAACGGAAACACTGATCTCACTACAAAACCCGATCATGAGGACTATCAAACCCTGATCCTGAAAAACCTATAACCATATTATCCACAGGTAGATCCCGACAGACTCACAACGTACAATAGTTGCTCTTTAAATTTAGCAAGGATCATGATGAGCACGATAACCTTAATCAGCGGAAGCACAATGGGCAGCGCTGAGTACGTTGCTGAGCATATGGCAGAGATCTTGGATAATCTTGGTTTTTCAACAGAGATACTACATGGCCCTTCACTGGATGATTTACCTCTGAATGGGCTATGGATTGTCGTCACATCAACACATGGGGCAGGGGATTTACCTGAAAATCTTCAACCTCTCGCCGATGAGATCGCACAGCAGAAACCTGATCTGAGTCTTGTAACATTTGGCGCTGTTGGGATTGGAAGTTCAGAATATGACACATTTTGTGGTGCAATAAGATCATTGGAACAATTATTAGAAGATCAGCAGGCAAAAAGGATCGGCGATCGACTGGAAATAGACATCCTGCAACACGAAATTCCGGAAGATCCAGCAGAAAAATGGGTCAAAGAATGGGCGAAGTTACTCTGATTAGATTAATTTTTTAGCGATCAACTGTGGATAACTTAGCTAAAAAGCAGGGGTTAACCCGTAGTTATCCATTTAATAAACGTGTTTCAATCTAATAGCTGTGCATAACTAGCCATTTAGATCCCAGCTTATACTGAGTTGGATCACGGATCATTCACAACAAGTGATCCTTTTCAGCATCATGATCTTTCTATGGAAAATCCACTTATCCACAGATGATCGCGATCCTAATAAAAGATCTAATAAAGAGATCTTTAAATAAAAAGATCTTATTTTAAATAATGACGATCACTCCTACTTGGTCTAACGACCAAACTTGAGTAGAATTCTCTCCCCAATGCAAACTAGCATTCTTACAATTGAAGGTTCGCACATGTTTTATCCAGAACATTTTGACGTCATCATTATCGGCGGTGGTCACGCTGGTACTGAAGCAGCAATGGCAGCCGCACGTATGGGGCGTCAAACCTTATTACTGACTCACAATATTGATACTTTGGGCCAGATGTCATGTAATCCAGCCATTGGTGGGATCGGTAAAGGGCATCTGGTAAAAGAGATCGATGCACTTGGCGGCCTAATGGCAAAAGCAACGGATCTGGCTGGTATTCAGTTCAGAACACTTAATGCCAGCAAAGGCCCGGCAGTTCGTGCAACACGCGCACAAGCTGATCGTGTACTGTATCGACAGGCTGTAAGAACTGCACTGGAAAACCAGCCTAACTTGATGATCTTCCAACAGTCAGTTGAAGATCTCATCGTGGAAAATGACACTGTTACCGGTGTTGTTACTCGCATGGGACTGAAATTCAGGGCAAAATCAGTTGTTCTGACAGTTGGTACTTTCCTTGATGGAAAAATTCACATTGGTCTGGAAAATTACAGCGGCGGACGTGCTGGTGATCCTCCCGCGATCGCTTTATCACATCGTTTACGTGAACTGCCTTTGCGCGTTTCCCGACTGAAAACAGGTACACCACCTCGTATCGATGCTAGAACCATTGATTTCAGCCAACTTGAACAACAATTTGGTGATAATCCAACACCTGTATTTTCCTTCATGGGAAGCAGGGATCAACATCCACAACAGATCCCTTGTTACATCACTCATACCAACGAAAAAACCCATGAAGTGATCCGCAGTAATTTGGATCGCAGTCCGATGTATGCGGGGATCATCGAAGGGATCGGGCCACGCTACTGTCCTTCTATCGAAGATAAAGTAATGCGCTTTGCCGATCGTAATGCGCACCAGATCTTCCTTGAGCCAGAAGGACTTACTAGCAACGAAATTTATCCTAATGGGATTTCAACCAGCCTGCCATTTGACGTACAAATGCAGATAGTTCACTCCATGAAGGGCATGGAAAATGCACGAATTATCCGTCCGGGTTACGCGATCGAATATGACTTCTTCGATCCACGGGATTTGAAACAGACTCTCGAAAGCAAATTTATTAATGGCTTGTTCTTTGCAGGCCAGATCAACGGTACAACCGGTTACGAAGAAGCCGCTGCTCAAGGGTTATTAGCAGGTCTAAATGCTGCCCGTTATGCCACTGAAGAAGAAGGTTGGTTCCCTCGACGTGATCAGGCTTATATCGGTGTGCTGGTTGATGATCTATGTACTCTGGGAACAAAAGAGCCTTACCGGATGTTCACATCACGCGCAGAATATCGTTTGATGCTACGTGAAGATAACGCTGACCTACGTTTGACAGAACAAGGCCGTGAACTAGGATTAGTTGACGATCTGCGTTGGGAACATTATTCCCGTAAAGTTGAAATGATCGAGCAAGAGCGCCAGCGTCTGAGTAATATCTGGGTTCATCCACACTCTGAAAGTCTGGATGAGATCAATCAAGTGCTGAAAACCCCATTGTCAAAAGAAGCCAATGGTGAAGACTTACTTCGTCGTCCGGAAATGAACTACGAATTGCTCACATCAATGCCACGTTTTGCACCGGGACTGACTGAACCTCAGGCAGCAGATCAGGTTGAGATCCAAGTTAAATACGAAGGTTATATTGCCCGTCAGCTGGAAGAGATCGAAAAACAGCTGCGTAACGAAAACACAGTATTGCCTGTTGATCTTGATTACAAAAAAGTCAACGGACTTTCGAATGAAGTTGTTGCAAAACTGAATGACCATAAACCAAGTACAATTGGTCAGGCTTCACGTATTTCTGGCATTACACCGGCTGCTATCTCCATCTTGCTGGTATGGTTGAAAAAACAGGGTTTATTGCGTCGTAGTGCCTAAGAGGACAAGGTTTTGTTTAACAAATTGGAATCGCTGTTAGCGAAGACAGACATCATTTTATCGTCGGAGCAAAAACAGCAACTTGTTGCCTACGTTGATATGCTCAACAAATGGAACAAGGCTTACAATCTGACATCTGTTCGTGAGCCGGAACAAATGCTGGTTCGCCATATTATGGATAGCATTGTCGTTAATCCATTCCTTCAGGGAACCCGCTTTATTGATGTTGGAACAGGGCCCGGCTTACCGGGCATTCCACTGGCAATTGTACGGCCTGACTCTCATTTCACCTTACTGGATAGTTTGGGGAAACGCGTCCGCTTTCTACGCCAGGTTCAACATGAGTTAGGGCTCACTAACGTTGAGCCAGTACAGAGCAGGGTTGAGGAATTCACTCCTGAGGTGCTTTTTGATGGAGTGATCAGCAGGGCTTTTGCATCTTTGCAGGATATGCTGTCATGGTGCCATCACCTTCCTAAAGACACTGATGGGCGCTTTTATGCGCTGAAAGGCATAGTGCCGGAAGAGGAGCTGACTCAGTTACCTTCGGGGATCAGTCTTGATGCAGTCATTCCGCTTCGGGTTCCTGCGCAAGAAGGGCAGCGCCATTTGGTGGTACTTAAGTAAAACAGATTTTGTTGTTTATCAATAAAAGTTTAAATAATTAGTGACGTCGGCCACAGTTATATTGTTACGGACGTTACTAATTATCTTCCCTATCTTTTCATATTTATTTACCGATAGATCACAGAAAAATAACTTTCATTTTATATTGAGCAAATTGTTCTTTCTAAGAAGAGACATCCATTTTCTTTATAAATAAATTTTAGAGAAAGTGTTCAAAATAAACCTTTAAGATTTTTTGCTGATATATTGAATAAAACTTTATAGCTATAATATTAATTAATTGATTTTATATAGAAAAAATAAAAGGCAGCCATCACAAATTTAATGATAAACGGTATTAATGTTTTGATTGAATGTGATATGTATCACGTTTGTTTTTGGGCTCGATAGATTAAACGTTACAAAATACTAAATAGTATTTGTGAGCAATCTACCATCAAAGTTAGAAATTTAAATTATTATTCACTTTTTCGCTACTTATGGATTGAATTCATTTCGTCTGCCCGTATAATTTGCACGTTTTTGTCACTTGACACTCTTAAGCAAAGACAGTTTTATACAACATTCAGCAAAGCCTGATATGTAATGGTGTACTTCAGGGAGAAAACAAAAGTCATGTCTGTATCCCTTTATAGCGGTAAAATTGCACTGAAACTGTTACTTTTGCAGTTAATGACTTTTGTTATTCTCAGTGCGGCTTTTTATACCAGAAGTATCGAATGGGGCGTTTCTGCTTTTGCCGGTGGGTTAGCATTTTGGCTGCCAAATGTCATTTTTATGCTGCTCACTCACTTTCAAAAGGTAAAAGAAGAGGGTGTACCTGTACGCATTGCATGGTTCTTCGCTATTGGTGAAGGGGTTAAAGTTATCACCTCGATAGCTATGCTGATAGTTGCCTTAGGGGTGTTCAAGGCGGCATTTGCACCACTTGGTGTGGCCTATTTAGCGGTGCTGATTGTGCAGATCATCGCACCTGCCGTAATGAACGGTTAGTGTTTTTAACAATAAAAGGGTAAAAAGCATCATGTCTGCATCAGGAGAAGTTTCAACTTCAGAGTATATAAGTCATCACCTGAGACACCTTCAGTTAGACTTGCGTACCTTTGAGTTGGTCAATCCCCAAGCTAGTGGCTATGAAGCGACGTTCTGGACGTTGAACATTGACTCGCTTTTTTTCTCCGTCGTATTAGGGATGTTGTTTCTGTTTGTATTCAGGAAGGTTGCCGTTAATGCCACTGCTGGCGTGCCGGGTAAATTCCAGACTGCAGTAGAAATGATTATCGGTTTCGTTGATAACACTGTTCGTGATATGTATCACGGAAAGAGCAAAGTGATTGCCCCTCTGGCTTTGACTGTGTTCGTCTGGGTGTTTTTGATGAACGCATTGGATTTGCTGCCAATCGATCTTATTCCTTTAATCGGTGAACATGTCTTCGGCCTGCCTGCTCTGCGTATTGTTCCAACAGCAGATGTTAGTGTCACTATGTCGATGGCGCTTGGCGTCTTTGTCCTCATCCTATTCTATAGCATTAAGATGAAAGGAATCGGTGGTTTTGCGAAAGAGCTGGGGTTACAGCCTTTCAATCATCCTCTGTTTATTCCTATTAACTTAATTTTGGAAGGGGTTAGCTTGCTGTCTAAACCTATATCACTCGGTCTGCGACTGTTTGGTAATATGTATGCCGGCGAACTGATCTTTATTCTTATTGCGGCTCTCTTACCGTTTTGGTCACAGTGGATGCTCAGCTTACCATGGGCGATTTTCCACATACTGATTATTACGTTACAAGCCTTTATTTTCATGGTTCTGACGATCGTTTATCTGTCGATGGCATCTGAAGAGCATTAATTTTATCAATCATTAATAGTGTTTTAACTGAAACAAACTGGAGACTGTCATGGATATAAACATGGATCTGCTGTACATAGCTGCCGCTATTCTGATGGGTTTGGCTGCTATCGGTGCTGCGATCGGTATCGGCATCCTTGGGGGCAAATTCTTGGAAGGTGCAGCTCGTCAGCCTGATCTGATCCCTCTGCTGCGTACTCAGTTCTTTATCGTTATGGGTCTGGTTGACGCCATCCCGATGATCGCTGTGGGCCTGGGCTTGTATATGATGTTCGCTGTCGGTACCAAGTAACTTACAGAACTGAAAATTAAGCCGATTCATTAATTGAAATAGAGGTATTGTGCCGTGAATATTAACGCAACAATCCTCGGCCAGGCCATCGCGTTTGTCCTGTTTGTTTTGTTCTGTATGAAGTATGTATGGCCACCAATCATGGCGGCCATCGAAAAGCGTCAGAAAGAAATTGCTGACGGTTTGGCTTCAGCAGAGCGTGCTAAAAAGAACCTGGACTTAGCGCAAGCCAATGCGACCGACCAACTGAAAAAAGCGAAAGCAGACGCACACGCTATCATCGAACAGGCTAATAAACAAAGAGCCCAAATGATTGATGATGCAAGAGCTGAAGCTGAGCTGGAACGTAGCAAAATAGTAGCGCAGGCTCATGCTGAAGTTGAAGCTGAAAGCAAGCGTGTTCGTGAAGAGCTACGTAAACAGGTTGCGCTGTTGGCTATCGCAGGTGCCGAGAAGATCATCGAACGTTCCGTGGATGAAGCTGCTAACAGCGACATCGTTGATAAACTGGTCGCTGAACTGTAAGGAGGGAGGGGCATGTCTGAATTTGCTACTGTAGCTCGCCCCTACGCCAAAGCAGCTTTTGACTTTGCTGTGGAACACCAATCTCTCGAACACTGGCAGAATATGCTGGCGTTCGTTGCAGAGGTAACCCGCAATGAGCAGGTTGGTGAGCTGCTTTCCGGTTCATTAGCACCGGAAACGTTAGCCAATACCTTTATCACCCTATGTGGTGATCAGGTAGATGAGCATGCTCGTAACTTTATTCGTGTCATGGCAGAAAATGGTCGCTTGCTGGTATTGCCAGAAGTCTTCCTGCAATTTATCCAATTGCGTGCATCACTGGAATCAACAATTGATGTTGAAGTGATATCTGCGTCCGAACTGAATGAGCAGCAGCAGGCTAAAATTTCTGTGGCGATGGAAAAACGTCTGTCACGCAAAGTGAAGCTGAATTGCAAAATTGACAAGTCTGTTATTGCCGGCGTGATTATCCGTGCGGGTGACATGGTGATCGATGGCAGTATTCGTGGCCGTCTGGATCGTTTAACAGACGTCTTGCAGTCTTAAGGGGACTGGAGCATATGCAACTGAATTCCACCGAAATCAGCGAACTGATCAAACAGCGTATTGCTCAGTTCAATGTGGTGAGCGAAGCTCACAATGAAGGTACGATTGTTTCCGTTAACGACGGTATCATTCGTGTCCACGGTTTAGCCGATGTCATGCAGGGTGAGATGATCGCACTGCCTGGCAACCGTTATGCAATTGCACTGAACCTGGAGCGAGACTCCGTGGGTGCGGTTGTAATGGGTCCGTATGCTGACTTAGCCGAAGGCATGAAAGTCAAATGTACTGGCCGTATTTTGGAAGTACCTGTTGGTCGTGGTTTGCTAGGTCGTGTTGTTAACACACTGGGTGAGCCAATCGATGGTAAAGGCGCTGTTGAGCACGATGGTTTCTCTCCAGTAGAAGTTATCGCTCCGGGCGTTATTGATCGTCAATCCGTTGACCAGCCTGTCCAGACAGGTTACAAATCTGTTGATGCCATGATCCCAATCGGCCGTGGTCAGCGTGAGCTGGTTATCGGTGACCGTCAGACAGGTAAAACTGCACTGGCGATTGATGCGATCATCAACCAACGTGATTCCGGTATCAAATGTATTTACGTAGCGATTGGTCAGAAAGCCTCTACTATTGCTAACGTAGTTCGTAAACTGGAAGAGCATGACGCACTGAAAAACACCATCGTTGTTGTTGCATCTGCTTCTGAATCTGCTGCCCTGCAATATCTGGCACCATATTCTGGTTGTGCAATGGGTGAATACTTCCGTGATCGTGGTGAAGATGCCCTGATTGTTTACGATGACCTGTCTAAACAGGCTGTTGCTTACCGTCAGATTTCTCTGTTGCTGCGCCGTCCACCTGGACGTGAAGCATTCCCTGGTGACGTTTTCTATCTGCACTCCCGTCTGTTGGAGCGTGCAGCGCGTGTTAACGCTGAATATGTTGAAAAGTACACCAATGGTGAAGTGAAAGGCAAAACCGGTTCTCTGACTGCACTGCCAATCATCGAAACACAGGCAGGTGACGTTTCTGCATTCGTACCGACAAACGTTATTTCCATTACTGATGGTCAGATCTTCCTTGAATCTGCTCTGTTCAACGCAGGTATTCGTCCGGCGGTTAACCCAGGGATTTCCGTATCCCGTGTAGGTGGTGCTGCTCAGACTAAGATTATCAAGAAACTGTCTGGTGGTATCCGTACTGCTCTGGCTCAGTATCGCGAACTGGCGGCATTCTCCCAGTTTGCATCTGATCTGGATGATGCGACTCGTAAGCAGCTGGATCATGGTCAGAAAGTAACTGAGCTGTTGAAACAGAAACAGTATCAGCCAATGTCTATCGCACAACAGGCTCTGTCTCTGTTTGCTGCTGAGCGTGGCTATCTGGAAGATGTCGAAATCGCGAAAGTGGTCAGTTTCGAATCTGCGCTGTTGGCGTATGCTAGCCATGAACATGCTGATCTTCTGAAAGAGATTGACCAGTCTGGCGATTACAACGGAGAGATCGAAGCGAAGCTGAAAGCTCTGTTGGAATCCTTCAAGGCGACTCAGTCCTGGTAACACTATTCGGCCCTGTTTGATTCTGTTTATGAAAAAACACGGGCCGTCTGGTTGAATACGGAGAAGCAGAAATGGCCGGCGCAAAAGAGATACGTACCAAAATCGCCAGTGTGCAGAACACGCAGAAAATCACTAAAGCGATGGAAATGGTCGCCGCGTCCAAAATGCGTAAAACGCAGGACCGCATGGCGGCCAGCCGTCCTTATGCAGATACCATTCGCAGCGTGATTGGACACCTTGCGTTAGGTAATCTGGAGTACAAACACCCATACCTTGAAGAGCGTGAAGTTAAACGCGTTGGGTACGTGGTTGTTTCTACTGACCGTGGTTTATGTGGCGGTTTGAACATTAACTTGTTCAAAAAATTGCTGATAGAAATGAAAGACTGGTCTGATAAAAAAGTCCAGGTTGATTTGGCACTTATTGGATCAAAAGCGGTTTCTTTCTTTTCTTCTGTTGGTGGCAACGTTGTTGCCCAGGTAACAGGGATGGGAGATAACCCATCATTGTCCGAATTGATCGGGCCAGTCAGCGTCATGATGCAAGCATATGACGAAGGGCGTCTGGATAAACTGTATATAGTGACAAACAAGTTCCACAATACAATGTCTCAGGTTCCGACAATCACTCAGTTATTGCCTCTGCCAGCCGGAGACGATGAAACACTGAAGAAGAAGTCCTGGGATTATCTGTATGAACCAGATCCTAAGGCGCTGTTGGATACCTTGCTGCGTCGCTATATAGAATCGCAAGTTTATCAGGGCGTCGTTGAAAACCTGGCTAGTGAGCAGGCCGCACGAATGGTAGCGATGAAAGCCGCGACTGATAACGGTGGCAACCTGATCAAAGAGTTGCAGTTGGTTTACAACAAAGCTCGTCAGGCCAGCATTACTCAGGAACTCACCGAAATCGTTTCGGGTGCAGCTGCGGTTTAACAGCTAGGTTTACGAATTACGTAGAGGATTCAAGATGGCTACTGGAAAGATTATCCAGGTAATCGGCGCCGTGGTGGACGTCGAATTCCCTCAGGACAGCGTACCAAAAGTATACGATGCCCTTGAGGTTAAAAACGGTGAAGAAAAACTGGTGCTGGAAGTTCAGCAACAGTTAGGCGGCGGTATCGTTCGCTGTATCGCAATGGGTACTTCTGATGGTCTGCGCCGTAATTTGGAAGTGACTGATTTAGGTCATCCAATCGAAGTCCCTGTTGGTGAAGCGACTCTGGGTCGTATCATGAACGTACTGGGTGACCCGATTGATATGAAAGGTGACATTGGCGAGCAAGAGCGCTGGTCAATTCACCGTACTGCACCAAGCTATGAAGAGTTATCTAACTCTCAGGAACTGCTGGAAACCGGTATCAAAGTAATGGACCTGATTTGTCCATTCGCTAAAGGTGGTAAAGTCGGTCTGTTCGGTGGTGCGGGTGTAGGTAAAACCGTTAACATGATGGAGCTGATCCGTAACATCGCAATCGAGCACTCCGGTTACTCCGTATTTGCGGGTGTAGGTGAACGTACTCGTGAAGGTAACGACTTCTATCATGAAATGACAGACTCCAACGTACTGGACAAAGTATCTCTGGTATATGGCCAGATGAATGAGCCACCAGGAAACCGTCTGCGTGTTGCTCTGACCGGTCTGACCATGGCGGAAAAATTCCGTGATGAAGGCCGTGACGTTCTGTTGTTCGTCGATAACATTTACCGTTATACTCTGGCAGGTACCGAAGTATCGGCACTGTTGGGTCGTATGCCATCTGCGGTAGGTTATCAGCCAACACTGGCGGAAGAGATGGGTGTTCTACAAGAACGTATCACCTCTACCAAAACTGGCTCAATCACCTCTGTTCAGGCCGTTTACGTTCCTGCGGATGACTTGACTGACCCATCACCAGCAACAACCTTTGCTCACTTGGATGCAACCGTTGTACTGAGCCGTCAGATCGCATCTCTGGGTATCTACCCAGCGGTTGACCCACTGGATTCAACCAGCCGTCAGCTTGATCCACTCGTTGTTGGTCAAGAGCACTATGACGTAGCTCGTGGCGTTCAGTCTATCCTGCAACGTTATCAGGAACTGAAAGACATCATCGCTATTCTGGGTATGGACGAACTGTCAGAAGATGACAAACTGGTTGTTGCTCGTGCTCGTAAGATCCAGCGCTTCCTGTCTCAGCCATTCTTCGTTGCAGAAGTATTTACCGGTTCACCAGGTAAATTCGTTTCTCTGAAAGACACCATCCGTGGCTTCAAAGGCATCCTGAACGGTGATTATGACCACCTGCCAGAGCAGGCGTTCTACATGGTTGGTACCATCGAAGAAGCTATAGAAAAAGCTAAGAAGCTTTAATACGGCTGACGGGAGGTTGATATGGCTGCAATGACGTTCTCCCTGAACGTAGTCAGCGCTGAAAAACTGATGTTTGAAGGGCTGGTACAGAAAATTCAGGTGACTGGTAGTGAAGGTGAGTTGGGGATTTATCCTCAGCATACCCCGCTGCTTACTGCCATAAAACCGGGCATGATACGTATTGTTAAGCAGTTTGGTGAAGAAGAGTTTATCTACCTGTCAGGTGGTATTCTGGAAGTTCAGCCAAACGGCGTGATCGTACTGGCCGATACAGCGATCCGTGGTAAGGATTTGGATGAAGCCAAAGTGCTTGAAGCCAAGCGCAAGGCGGAAGAACATGTCCGTAATTCCCACGGCGATGTTGATTATGCTCAGGCATCTGCTGAATTGTCGAAAGCGATTGCAAAACTTCGTGTAATCGAACTGACGAAAAAGCTGATGTAGGATTACCCAATAAATTTCAAATAGTAACTGATAAAGTTAAATTTGAGAGATAAAAGGTAAATACCCAATGGATTTCGAATTGCATTGAGATAATTGGAAAGACAGAGGGTAAGGCAGTAAATAAAAAGCCAGTTAGTCTGCTAACTGGCTTTTTTGCATTACGAAATATGTAGCAATTTATTTCGTAAACAGGTTTACTTTTATACTTAAAATCGGAATTGTCAGGTTTCTTATGTCTATTACATCCAACGCAACTGTTTCCAATCCAGTTACTTCCAAATCAACGAGTGCAAAAAGTGTTGTGATACTGGCTGCGGGAAAAGGAACCCGCATGTATTCTGACCTCCCTAAAGTCCTGCACTCACTGGCAGGAAAGCCGATGGTTCAGCATGTCATTGATACAGCAATGGCATTGGGTACTCAAAATGTTCATCTGGTATATGGGCATGGTGGCGACCTGATGAAACAAACTCTTGCAGGCCAGAAAAATGCTAATCAAAACCTGAACTGGGTATTGCAAGCAGAACAGCTAGGTACTGGCCACGCGATGCAGCAGGCGGCTCCACATTTTGCCGATGATGAAGATATTCTGATCCTCTACGGCGATGTACCACTGATTGCTCAGGATACGTTAGAACGTTTGATCGAAGCTAAACCAGAAGGCGGTATTGGCTTATTAACCGCTATTTTGGATAACCCGACTGGATATGGTCGCATCATCCGTGAAAATGGCGAAGTCACAGGGATCATCGAACAAAAAGATGCGACTGACGAGCAGCGTAAAATCAACGAAATCAACACCGGCATTCTGGTCGCAAACGGTGGTGATTTGAAACGCTGGCTATCTAAACTGGAAAACAATAACGCACAAGGTGAATACTACCTGACAGACGTTATTGCACTTGCACATCAGGAAGGCCGTCAGATTAAAGCTGTTCATCCAAGCCGTTTAAGTGAAATGGAAGGGGTTAACAACCGTCTTCAGCTTTCTGCACTGGAACGTATTTACCAGTCTGAACAAGCAGAAAAATTATTGCTGGCAGGTGTCATGTTACTCGACCCGGCTCGTTTCGATCTGCGAGGAACATTAGAGCATGGCCGCGATATTACCATTGATACCAATGTCATTATTGAAGGTCATGTCGTATTGGGGAATAACGTTCAGGTAGGCTCTGGCTGTATTCTGAAAAACTGCGTTATCGGTGATGGTGCGGTAATCAGCCCTTATACTGTAATAGAAGATTCTGAGCTTGCGGCTGAATGTACCGTCGGGCCTTTTGCTCGCTTGCGTCCGGGTTCTAAACTGGCGGAAAAAGCCCATGTCGGCAATTTCGTTGAAATGAAAAAATCCTCCCTTGGCAAAGGTTCCAAAGCAGGGCACCTGACTTATTTGGGTGATTCTGAAATTGGAAGTAATGTAAATATCGGTGCAGGAACCATTACCTGTAACTATGATGGCGCCAATAAATTTAAGACTATCATTGGTGATGACGTATTTGTCGGTTCTGACAGCCAGCTTGTTGCTCCTGTAAACATTGCTAAAGGTGTGACAATTGGCGCAGGAACCACCGTAACAAAAGATGTTGCTGAAAATGAGCTGGTTATCAGCCGTGTTAAGCAAACTCATATTAGGGACTGGAAACGTCCTGTTAAGAAAAAATAAAATATATCTATAAATAATAAAAATCCCCATCTCTACAAAGCTCGGGGAACGGTAAATCCAGAACGAGATTTGCCGGAACACAATCAGGTTGTGAGACATAAAAAGGGCATTTACAGCCCTATTTTTAGGAATAAAAACACATGTGTGGAATCGTTGGTGCAGTAGCACAGCGTGATATAGCAGAAATATTGATCGAAGGTCTTCGCCGTCTGGAATACCGTGGTTATGACTCTGCGGGGTTGGCTGTCGTTGACAGCGAAAATCAGATGACTCGTCTGCGTGAAGTGGGCAAAGTACAGATGCTGGCTGATGAAGCAGGTAAACAGCCTGTTATCGGTGGTACAGGTATTGCTCATACCCGTTGGGCGACACACGGGGAGCCAAACGAACGCAACGCTCACCCTCATGTTTCTGAACATATTGCAGTTGTGCATAACGGCATTATTGAAAACCATGAAGAACTGCGTGAAGAACTTAAAGCACGTGGTTATGGTTTCTCTTCAGATACCGATACTGAAACCATTGCTCACCTTGTTCACTGGGAACAGCAACAGGGGGGCTCATTGCTGGAAATCGTACAGCGTGTTATCCCACAATTGCGCGGCGCTTATGGCACCGTCATTATGGATAGCCGTCAGCCAGACGTGCTGGTGGCTGCGCGTTCCGGTAGCCCATTAGTGATTGGTCTGGGTGTTGGTGAAAACTTCCTGGCATCTGACCAGCTGGCATTACTGCCGGTGACTCGCCGCTTTATCTATCTGGAAGAAGGCGACGTTGCTGAAATCACCCGCCGCACAGTTCGTATTTTTGATGTGCAGGGCGAAGCCGTTGAGCGCGAACAGATTGAATCTAACGTTCAGTACGATGCAGGTGACAAAGGTGTTTACCGTCACTATATGCAAAAAGAGATTTACGAACAGCCAATGGCGATTAAAAACACACTGGAAGGTCGTGTGAGCCACGGTGAAATTAATCTTTCAGAGCTGGGCGCTAACGCAGCAGAATTACTGTCTCAGGTTGAACATATCCAGATCGTTGCCTGTGGAACGTCTTTCAATGCCGGTATGGTTTCCCGCTACTGGTTTGAATCACTGGCGGGCATCCCATGTGATGTAGAAATCGCCTCTGAATTCCGCTACCGTAAACCTGCCCGCCGTAAAGGCAGCCTGCTGATCACCCTGTCTCAATCTGGTGAAACAGCGGACACACTGGCAGCACTGCGTTTATCCAAAGAACTGGGTTACCTGACTTCCCTGACCATCTGTAACGTTGCGGGTTCATCTCTGGTACGCGAATCAGACTTTGCCCTGATGACCAAAGCGGGCGCAGAAATCGGCGTAGCATCCACCAAAGCGTTTACCACTCAGCTAACCGTATTGCTGATGCTGGTGGCTTACATGGGGCGCCTGAAAGGTGCTGATGATTCTCTGGAGCAGAATATCGTTCATGCCTTGCATGCCCTGCCAAGCCGCATTGAAAGCATGTTGTCGAAAGACAAAGTGATCGAAGCACTGGCAGAAGATTTCTCTGAAAAACACCACGCATTATTCCTCGGCCGCGGCGATCAATATCCGATCGCGGTTGAAGGTGCGCTGAAACTGAAAGAGATCTCCTACATCCACGCAGAAGCGTACGCAGCGGGTGAATTGAAACACGGCCCGCTGGCACTGATCGATGCTGATATGCCGGTTATCATCGTTGCACCAAACAACGAACTGCTGGAAAAACTGAAATCCAATATCGAAGAAGTCCGCGCCCGTGGTGGTCAGTTGTATGTCTTCGCCGATCAGGATGCCGGTTTCACCGACAGTGAAAACATGAAGATCATCTCCCTGCCACACGTAGAAGAACTGATCGCCCCGATCTTCTATACCGTGCCACTGCAATTACTGTCTTACCACGTTGCATTGATCAAAGGTACAGATGTGGATCAGCCAAGGAACTTGGCGAAATCGGTGACAGTGGAGTGATGGTTTAATCACCACATACAATAAAAGTTAATTCTTTCTAAATCCGGTTATGTGAAAACTGACCGGATTTTTTCATTACCCTGTTAATGATCCTATTATTCGCAGAGTTTTTACAATTACAACAAAGACGTTGCCAAACACGCCATTGTATGGCTAAAAGCCATACATATTTGACTGTTACTCAAGAAAAATATTTTTAAGATTCAGAAATTATTGTCAGTCATAAAGTAGTTTACTGAGAAGAAAACAGTCAAAATGCATTTAGTACCTGCCATTTTCAGAAGACGGCCATTCTAATCTCGATTACACTCATCACTTATGTGCATAGTACCGATCAGTATTCGGTCAGGAATTTTTTCAATATAGAAAATAACGGATTATCGAACTTCAATTCGTAACCGAATAGATTGCGATAACGAGTGGGAATTTATTATGAAACTAAAAAAACTTAAGAAAGAGCTCGATGCGTTAAAGTTAATGGAAAAAGATCCTGATGTGGTCGGTTATGTACTGTTTAACACACGTAATCGTCGATTTGTTACGTTAGATGACAATGAGTTTGGCATGGTGATGTACGCTGACGATATCGAAGAAGCCTATTTAGCACCGTCACGGTTTGCTGCATTAATGGATATTGATTTTTTGCCGGAGCCAGACAAATTTGAAACCGCGGCTGTCCCGGTTGTTGATAATCCTTTATTTGGTTTAATGCTTAAAGATCCTATTTGAATTAATACGATAAATAAGAAAGGATAATAATAGTGTTCGATCCAGAAAAGTATCCCGATAAAGCAACTATCCTTAAAATTATTAAGGAAAAAAGATGTTCCGAGAAAGAATTATTACACAGGCCCATCAATGGATCACGGAACGTGCATATATTCTGGATACTGAAACCACAGGTTTAGATAAACAGGCACAGGTTGTTGAGATAGCCGTTACAGATATCGATGGGCAGGTTATTTTTCAGCGCTATCTCCACCCTTCTGTACTGATTGATCCTGAAGCTCAAGCTGTCCACGGTATAACCCTGAGAGCTTTGAGTAATGAACCTCAATGGCCGCAGATTGCTGATGAACTTATCCCGCTTTTGACCAGCCGTCCTTTGATTATTTTTAATGAAAAGTTTGATCTCAGGCTTATAGCTCAGACTGCGAAGGCATTTGCGATGGATACGCGTTGGATAAAGCAGTTGCAGTCTCAATGTGCAATGGAATTAGCTGCTCAGTTTTATGGCGAAACAA
The DNA here is from genome assembly GCF_963876465.1 of Xenorhabdus sp. KK7.4. Taxonomy (NCBI): domain Bacteria; kingdom Pseudomonadati; phylum Pseudomonadota; class Gammaproteobacteria; order Enterobacterales; family Morganellaceae; genus Xenorhabdus; species Xenorhabdus sp. KK7.4. The sequence goes on along the minus strand of NZ_CAWNQF010000100.1, from coordinate 170,292 downwards.
ACCGATATGGTACTATTTCACTGGCCAATGCAGCACGTGCTGCGGGAGTGTCGGTGAAGGGAAAGGCGCATACGGCAGTAGTGGATTGCCAGACGACTGCCGCAGTGGTTCGTTCCATTGCGGATTTATATTCTCAGCTAAAGTAGGAAATTATCCTGCTCATTGTATTCCCTGTCCAAAACAGCCACAAAAGGACGGGGAATTAAATTACATACTACCCTGATACTTATTAATTTCCTGATTGAGTAATTCCAGTCGTTGAACTAATGTTCTTCTTCTTTCTATACCCTTAGCAAATACCTGATAAATTGTCACAAATTCGGCTAATGCATTATTAATCTGATAAGCCGCATACAGATCTTTTATTTCTCTTACCGCTTTATCGTAAGCGCTGGCATGGCCTTGTTCACTGTATGTCTTCGCATTTTTCCAGTGAATTTCTTTTGCGGCAAAGACCGCATTGAGCCGTTTTAATGTTGCAAGCCGCTCTTGTTCGCGCTTTCTTTCTTCAGCCAGCAAGCGTTCTCGTTCCATTTCCTCATTCGCAGCCTGCCAATAAGTATGAAGTGAGGAAGGATTCAGACAATATTGATAATCATCCATTTGCTGATGGTAATGGTCGCATGGGCCGTTTATGGCAAACGTTAATTTTGAGTGAATGGCGCTCGGAGTTGGCATGGTTGCCGGTTGAAACCATTATTCATTATCAGCAGCAGGCATATTATCAGGCGCTTAGAGAATGTGATAAGACCAGTGATTGCACGGTATTTATTGATTTTATACTGGAAAAATTAGCTGAAGCACTTAAGGAAAGTATTGATACAGCACAGCAGGATACTATCTTAGAGTCGGTACAAATGTCGGTACAAATGTCGGAAGAAAATACACAACAACTGAACGCGACTGCGAAAAAAATCCTGTCTATTATTGTCAATCACCCAGCTATAACAATATCTCAACTAGCTGATGATTTAGGCGTCACTCCTAGAATAATAGAACGAAATATCAAAGTATTGCAGGAATATGGGTATTTAATTCGTGTTGGTGCGAAAAAAGGGGGATATTGGCGGGTTAGATAAAATTGGCTGTTTTTAATTTTCGTTAGATCACTTTTAGCTCCCTGTGAATTCGAACAATTAGCCCAATCCTAATAGGATTTTACGACTATAAATTAGCTATTTTCATGGTATAACATCATCATTTAAACGGAAGTTATCCTAAAGCATGATGCAATACACAGATAGAGTTACCCATTCATTAATTTGCATAGCAGTTTATATCGGCTGGTTTGCTTTGTCTTTCCTGCTGATTTTCTTTCCTAATGCGGTAGAACTATATCGTTCTGAATTAGCTCTCCCTGTGTTAAGTCTTCTGATCTGGTTTCCTTATTCAATAATTTGTTGGCGCAGTTATCAGAAAAAATTTAACTTAATGCCGATGGGTAAGTTACGTTTAACGGATCTTGTACTACCCGTGCTGGCAATTATTGCTCTGATTTGGATAAATGGCATTCTTGGGATTGAAGAATCCTGGACTTCAAATCTTGTTTATCTACCTACTTTTACTTTTTTCCTACATGTGATTGCTATTTGTATTGCAGCCCCCATTAGTGAAGAAATTATATTCCGTGGTTTTTTACTAAATGCAGGAATGGGATACGGTGAAAGAGGAAAGCAGGTAGCCATTATAACGACATCGTTGTTATTTTCTGCCGGGCATATGCAATATTCATCACCCAGTACTTTTATCGTGTTATTCGTATTTTCCGTTATCCTATGCCATGTAAGGATACATACTCGTTCTCTTATTATTCCGATGGTGCTACATGCACTTAATAATATTTTTGCTGTTTTATATGAGTTTTAACTCGTTTCAGGGTATGGAAATTTCATACCCATTTGATATTTTAAGTTTCGGTGACTAAATCTAATAATCAAACATTATTATAAATAAGGAAACTAACGTATGAGTAACCAAAATAAAGAAAAAAATTGGTTTAAAGATTTCACTTTAGATTTTTTAAAAGAATTTGTTGTTGGTAATATTATTGCTATTATAATTTTTTTTGTAATTACTGCTATAGTTGCTTATGTTTTAAATGTTATTGTTGGGGTTACTGCGGTTTTAGCGATTTTTATAATTATATGTGTTATTTTGTTTTTTCTGTTTACATAAATAAACCTATTTTTAATCATATTTAATGAGTCATGTGAGCTATAACTGTTCAAATCTGACTCATTAATAAATTAATTGCTAAACCAATAAAAATAACACTTGTCACTTTATTTAAAATAATTTGCACTAATGAGTTATTAGCGATAAATTCATGCAAAAAACCAGACACGTAAGATATAATCGCAAATGAAATAAAAGCCACGCCGACAAATATCAATCCCAAGTATAATAATTGTAGTGAAACAGGCATTGCTTCTTCATGGTTACTGATAAACTGTGGCAAGAAAGCCAAAAAGAAAATAATCACTTTTGGGTTTGATAAATTCATTATCATTCCTTTTTTAATGAATTTCTTGCTATCACATAGAATCTCTGAGTTATCCTTTAAATAAACTGGTTTGGAATTGAAAGCTCCCCATGCCAGATAGGTTAAGTAAAGTACACCAAGCCCTCTAATAATCTCAAAAGCGATAGCATTTTCCCGTATTATTGCGGCAATACCTAATGAGACTAAAGATGTCTGTATGATTAACCCGATACATAATCCAATGGTAATGGATATACCTGTTTTTCGTCCATTCAGGGCTGATTGACTTAAAACTAAAATATTATCCGGCCCCGGTAAAAAGCATAAAAATGTTGATATTCCAATAAATGGAATGAGTGTTTCTATTGATGGCATTATATTTTTCCTGGGTTGGCTGGATAGTATATTAGTGCCATTAATCTTCTTGTAAATATAATAAATCTACTTGTGGGTATGAATTAATTTCATACCGTATTTTATCGTCCTTTCAAGGTGATTTTTGATTAAAGGTAAGCAAAGTTCTCTGAACCATTTATGTTCGAGGTCTTCATGGTGTTTAGCATGCCAGAGTAAATAGTATTGTTGTGGTTTGATATCAATAGGTAAAGTTTTTATTTTTAAATCATATCGCTGAGCAAAATCAGACGCGATATGCAATGGCATGGCCAGCATTGTGTCCGTTTTTAATAATAATTCAATGGCTGACTGGAAAAAAGGAACTGTTGCGAAAATACGACGTTTCCGGTTTATTATTGCTAATTGTTGATCAATTGGGCTGTTTTTATCTCCGCCGCCACTGATGAGAATATGTCGGCCATTAATATAGTTGCTGACCGTCATATTGTTATCAGAATGAGGATGGTCGTTCCTGAATACCACTACAAGCGGGTCTTCCGCCATTAAATTCCCGTATAAATTATCGGGTACTGAATCAGCAATTGTTGCTACTAAATCCACATCCTGCTCAGCTAAGTTATACAGGTTATCCTTATGCCACTGTTTATATTCAATACTTACATTAGGAGCTTCTTTTTCAATATGGCTCAATATAGAGGGTAAAATAGCCTGAGCAACATAATCGCTGGAAGCTAAAGTAAACTTTCTGTTGCAAAGACTTGGTTCCATTAATTCGGGTGAATATAGATTATTTAACTGTTGAAGTAAGGCCGGAAGTTGTGCTTTCAGTTTTTCTCCTTTTTTCGTCAGGATGAACTGATTGGCTTCCCGCACAATAATTCTGTCATGAAAATCTTCACGTAGCTGATTTAATGTTTTACTCATTGCAGACTGGGTAACATTTAACTGTTTTGCAGATTCGGTCAGGTTAAGTGTTTTTAGTATAGATTCCAGTGCAGGGAGTAATTTGTAATTATTCAAGATGTGATTTCCATATGAGCAATGGGTAAATGTAATAATATCGTAAAATAGTTAGCTAACTTTCATATGTTATATGTACGGCTATTAGCCGTATAAATTTGCTTATTATCTCATCAGATGCTATCTTCCGTCAGTACGATAAATAAACATCCATAGGTGCATAATTCTACAATTAAATTAATAAAATATAATTTTATCAACTAACTGGAGTAACTAAAATGGCAACGATATCGGTAACAAAGCCTCACAAAGAGGTTAAAAATGCCCGTGTAGAGTTAAAGACCAGCACTGAATTGAAAGAAACTTTGCGTCGGGCAGCACAGATTGCTGGTGTTGATTTAAGTGTATTTATCCTGAATGCGGCTTTTGAACGAGCAGAAGAAGTACTGGAAAACCAAAAGCGTCGTGAATTAGATGAAGAAAACTGGCGTACTTTGAATATGTTGATTGCTGAACCTGAGTCCCCAACACTTGCTTTACGCGCTCTGATGAGGAAGAACAAAGATGGAAAAGCCACTAAATGAAATTGCGGTTGAATACATTTGTGTGAACTACCAGAGCGATATGATATATCCGGGCCAAAAAGCTTTTGATTGCGGTAATCATATTATTAATCGTTACGTTCGCAGCAGTCTTAAAAGTAATGTCACTAACGGGAATTGTGTTGCTAAGGCCTTAATTGATACCAAAACAGGCGAATTACTTGGTGTGTGCAGTTTTACAGGTTATTCGCTAGCAAAATCCAGACTGAGTGGTGTAATAACTGGTTCAATGCCAAGCGACCTTTCCGTCGTTCGCTTGGTGATGTTGGGTGTATCCGTTAAGCATCAAAAGAAGGGATATGGTCATATTTTAATGCAGGAGTTTTTAGAGCATGCCATTAAAGTTCATAATGTGATGCCGATTAAGGGGATATTTTTGGATGCAGACCCTGATGCTGTCGCGTTTTATACCCTTCTTGGGTTTGTTGAACTAGGTGTTCCTGCATCCAATGGAACAACTCCTATGTTTTTAAAGATCCAGGATTTATTGGCGGCTATAAGGTAGCTTTAGACATAGTCATTATGAAGTTGGCTTTACTCCAAATAATGCTTCTGAAAATAACGCTCTAAAAACTCAACTGTCACTCTGATACGGGCGGACATAGCCAAGCGTGTAACGTAAACCGCCCAGATATTCGCTGACTGGTAATATTCCGGCAGAATGTGTACCAAAGCCCCTGATTTAATACTTTCTCTAACATCCCAATATGATCGCAGGATAATACCGTGTCCATCCAGACACCATTGATGAATGATCTCACCATGATTGGATGACATCGGCCCGGTGACTTTTATTGATTGAACTCCTGTGCTGCTTTGTAGTTTCCAGATCCCGAACGGATGATCCCGCTCTTTGATCACCAGACAGGCATGAGAAGGGAGTTCATTAATTGATTTTGGCGCTGAATGACGGGCAAGGTAAGCCGGTGATGCACACAGGATCCGGCGGTTGGATGCAAGTTTACGGGCAATAAGATTATCATCAATCTCATCACCAATACGAATATCGAGATCAATCCCTTCAGTCGCCAGATCAACAAGACGATCTTCCACATCAAAACGAAGATCGAGCTGTGGATAAGTCTGGATCAATGCTGATAATGCCGGAGCAACGAATTTCCGACCAAAGCCAAAGCTGCTGGTAATTCTGATCTTTCCCTGCGGTTCTTGCCGAAGTTCGCAGAGTTCATCCATCATCTGGTTAACATCGTTCAGAATATGCTGCGCCCATTCATAAATCCGCTCACCATCTTCTGTAATAGATACCCGGCGTGTGGTTCGGTGTAACAGACTGACATTCAATACATTCTCTAATATCGCAATGCGCTTACTGATAAAAGCGGGAGAGGCACCAATCTCTTCCGCAGCGGCTGCAAAACTGGCTCTTTTCGCCACTAAGAGAAAAACGCGCAGATCCTGTAAAAAGGGAAGATTATTCATAGATTGTAAATTATGTTTCTACATTTTTAGTATTGAATACAAATCAGTCAATTATAAGATATCCAGAAAGTCAATTCTGTACCCTGATAAATGAGATATACTCGATGAAAAAAACGTTTAAAATTGCGGCAATTCCGGGTGATGGAATTGGTCATGAAGTACTTCCTGAAGGCATTCGGGTTTTGCAGGTGGTGGCTGAAAAATGGGATCTTCATTTATCGTTTGAATATTTTGAATGGGCCAGCTGCGATTATTATCTCAGGCACGGCAAAATGATGCCGGATGACTGGTTTAATCAATTAATGCAGTTTGATGCTATTTATTTTGGCGCGGTAGGCTGGCCTGAAACCGTGCCTGATCATATCTCACTTTGGGGATCATTACTTAAGTTTCGCCGTGATTTTCAGCAGTATGTTAATCTGCGTCCTGTGCGTTTGTTACCGGGAGTGCCTTGTCCATTAGCGAATAAGAAACCGGAAGATATCGATTTCTATGTCGTCCGGGAAAATACTGAAGGGGAATATTCCGCTATTGGGGGTAGCTTCAATGAAGGTACAGAGCATGAAGTAGTGATTCAGGAGTCGGTTTTTACCCGCCGTGGTGTTGATCGCATCCTGAAATATGCGTTTGAATTAGCCCAGAGCCGCCCGCGCAAATTATTAACTTCCGCGACGAAATCCAATGGGTTATCCATCAGTATGCCTTACTGGGATGAGCGGGTTGAAGAGATGGCAAAACAGTACCCTGATATTAAATGGGATAAACAACATATTGATATTCTTTGTGCCCGCTTTGTGTTGAATCCAGAGCGGTTTGATGTTGTTGTCGCTTCCAATTTATTTGGCGATATTCTTTCCGATCTAGGGCCGGCATGTACCGGAACTATTGGAATTTCCCCTTCTGCTAATTTAAATCCGGAAAGGAATTTCCCTTCTTTGTTTGAACCTGTTCACGGCTCTGCGCCGGATATTTATGGCAAAAATATTGCTAACCCGATTGCTATGATCTGGGCCGGAGCCATGATGTTACAGTTTTTAGGTGACGGAGATAAACGTTATCAGGATGCTCATGATGATATCTTAGCGGCGATTGAAACGGTAATTGCGCAAGGCATTGTGACCCCGGATATGAAAGGAAAGTCATCAACACAGCAGGTCGGGAAAGCGATTATTGATTGTTTGAATTATTAAAATTTATCATCTTTTTTTAAAAAAACCGTTCACTATTCAAAGAGCGGTTTTTTATTATTTATGTCTTTAGCCAGCTTAAGAAGATAAGGTATATTAAACTGGCTAAAGACATAATAAAAACATTAATAATATAAATGTAACATTGGAGTTTAACATCATTTTTTGTTTTTTGAGATCCTTGTGATAGTTTAGATATTGAGTGACTTGCTATATTAAATCCGTAGCTTCTGCTTTTGGAAGTAAATTTATTAATTTCATAATAGTATGTGTAAAATATTAAGGTATAAAAAATATCATATATATTTTATATATCAACTACATAAGTGTATTTTTAATAAAAATTGAAATATAGGTATTTTTATAATGAATAAAATAAATGTGGTTGTTATAAATCCTGCGCCATCAAGGCAGTATCTATATGAAAAAATTAAAGATAACAATATAAATTGTTATGCTGTTTATACCAAACCTTTTCTCAATGTTCCTAAACTAATTCCTGTTGATAATAACTTATTTGATTCAATATTTTATATTGAGCAGGATGATCTCAGTGAGATAAAAAGCGTTCTTTTTTCTCTTAAAATTGATTATGTTTTATGTGGATCTGATGCCAGTAGCTATATTACAGATGTTATTGCAGAAAATATAAATTCTACTTATTCTAATAACAGTGCGACTTCTTGTTTTAGAAGTGATAAGTATTTGATGCAACAAAAAATAAAAGAGAGTTATCTTAATTATATAGAGACAATTAAGATTAATATCCAGGATGATAACATTGACGATTTTAATATATTATGGCCCCGCTTTTGCAAGCCTGTAAATGCAGCAGGATCTATTGGGGCCTTTATAGCTACAAGTAATGATGAGTTTAAAGAAAAAGTCAATACACAATACTCGGGCTATCTTATTCAAGAAATTTTAGTCGGTAGAGAATTGTTTGTCGATACTTTTTCTGTATTCGGAGAGCATTTTATAAGTTCTGTACAGCAGTATAAGAAAACGATAAAAAACAATACTCCTATTCCTCAATATAATGAAATAGTTACTGATCCTATCCTTTACCAAGAATGTATAGCTTATGTTACTCAATGCCTAGATGCATGCGGCTTAAAAAATGGTTTTTCTCATACTGAAGTATTTTTGACTCAGGAGGGATTCAAACTAATTGAAATAAATAATAGGATCAGTGGTGCTTCAGGAATGCCAAATAAAATGGCAACCTATGTTGGTCTTAAATCACAGCCCGATCTACTGAGCTGTTTTTTGAAGGATGGCTTACCTGTACTTAGGGCGCTTCCAACTGTACCAAAAGGTTATTCCAGAACTATTTCTTTGCACAAATATGATGATGGAATATTGAAAGATCCTACAGAGACGCTAAAAAAATTTAAGTCTGTAAAAGAAATACACTTTCTTTTTCAGCCAGGTTCTAGAACATTTAAATCTTTGTTTGGTGATCTAACAACGGTCTGTTTTGTCCTGCTCTTTAGCAACTGTGCTGACGAAATAGATAGTGATACTCAAGCTATTCTGGAGCTTGAAACCGATAACTCATTTCTCTGTGTTGATATTCCCTGATAACTGATGGGCTTAAATTAGCCAATTATCTTTGTATATTTAGGTTTACATAATGGGAAAAAAGATGAATGAATTTATAAAAATAGGTAGGATTATTAATCCTCCACTAAGAACATATTCAACTACTATTCCGGTTGCCAAAAAATGTACTGTTATCGCTCCAGCGAGAGTTGATACCTTTCTTTGCAAAACTCAATATTTCGTCGATCCCCCACTGAGTCAGTTTTATCCTATAGGATCAATAAATTTCGTCGTTAATCAATATACTACCGCTTCAGTAGAAATAAATACTCAGAATTCGGGCAGCAAAATTTATTCCAGCAGAAATAAAATTATTTCTCATTTTTATCAGATAATAAAAAAAGTATTAAATTTTAAAGAAGAGTTGATAATTAAAGCTGAAAATCAACACAATATTATTCATGGTGGATTGGGTTCGACAGTATCACTGGTCAGCGCCATTGCTATTGCGATTAATGAACTTTATGGTTGTCCATTATCTTCAACTGAGTTAATTACATTTCTTTCTCGGAATTATGGAGAGGAAAGTGAAGAGGATGAATATGTACTCCATCCGGCAGCAAGCATTGGCGGTGGTTTTGCTGCGTCTCTATTACCCGGTGATATTATTATTATGCAGATTGATAGCGGTGAGCCTCTTTCTTTCAATCTTCATTCATCTTATAAGATTGTAACTTTTTTTCCTGAGTTACAGAATTTACCTTCTGGATATGATGATTATCAGTTAACAGTGATTGGCTACTCCCGGCTAAAAAATATGGGATTGGAATATGGAGAAATACGTAAAAATATTTTGGAGGAAATCATTATTCCATCCTTGAAATCAGGGGATTATGCTGATCTTTTTTTTATATTAATCAATATACGCTGGGGCGATATGGCAATATTCCAGAATATTTCTCTAATAGATGGGCTACTTCAGGGTTACGATTTGAAGAGATTTTATCGTTTATTAGTAATCGAATATTTAGTCTTTTTAGTGATAAGGAATGTTGTTTCTTTGTTTCATCAGGTGGACCATTGATCAGTATAATAACACCTGATGCACATAAAACGGTTCAATCTTTACAGGGGCTTTCCGGTAAATTATCAGTACTGGATTTACATAACTCTGCCGCGATAGTTAAGTGTAATAAATAATATTATTATCTTAAAGTATATTCTTTTTTATTCAAGGGGTAATATATGAAAACAAGAATAATGAATATTTTCTCTTATATTAGTGATATATTAAAAGACATTCATTTTGATATGTGGGTATATTTTCGTCATAGAGATGAAAGTTATTATGAGTGTGGTGATAATCAATCTAATTATTATACTGATTTTATTGAAAGTAATGTGGATTATTTAAGAATGTCAGTTGATCATGTTCTGGATGAATATTTTTATATTCCTGAGTTTTTTGATCAAAAAATAGAAAGCATCAGGTTACGTCGATACATTAATAATGAGGAGGAAAATAGAATATTTATGATAGTTAAGCTTCCTGATAATATTATTAATGATAATTTAATCAGGGAAGTGATTGTCTTTATTTTCCGAGAAGATAAGGTTGTCAATGAACTTTATGAGAGAATAAAAAATATCATTTATAAAAATTTTAAAGTGGAAAGTTCATTTGTGATTGATAAACAGAGATCCAAATATACTTTATTTGAGGAGCTTCACACGATTGATAACCATCAGCAAGGTTCTTCACTAAGAATTACTGTTGATAAAATAAATCGCGTTATAGATATATCAAAGAATAAAGACCTTACGAATCTTTTGCCAAGCACTCTGATTATTGAATTTGAAAGACCTTATTATGGCTGGTCAGAGCAGGCAGAACAGCAGTACTCTGAAGTCACTTCCCGCATTATTGGTGTGATGAAAAAAAACGATATATTACGGAAAAATAAGAGTAAATTTTGTAATATTATCCAATTTTAAATTTACTTTTAGTTTAATAAACACTGTAATGAAATGAGTCAGAATCAGGGAAAATATAGTTGATTTAAATTAAATATAGGAAACTTATGCAATTGCGTAATAGTATCTTCCGAGCCCTGAAAAGCCGTAATTTTAGAATTTATTGGTTAGGTATGAGTGCTTCGCAAATAGGAAATTGGGTGCAACAAATAGCCATTGGCTGGGTTGCCTATCGATTAACTGAATCAGCGGGAGCTCTTGGCTTACTCAGCCTCTGTAACAATATTGGCGTCTTAATTCTTGCGCCATTTGCCGGTGTATGGATCGATAAACTGAATAAGCACAAACTTATTTATTATACTCAGGCGCTGTTTCTTTTAGAAGCATTGGTACTTGCTGTGCTTTCTGCGACAGGAAGTATACAATTCTGGCATTTGATTACACTTTCCTTAATTATGTCAGTTGTTGCTGCTTTTGATATGCCATTACGTCAGACATTAGTCGCTGAGTTAGTTAATGAAAAAGAGTTATTATCTAATGCTGTCGCTCTTAATTCACTTTCATTCAATTTATCTCGCATCATTGGCCCGGCAATCGGGGGGTATTTACTTGCTAATGTTTCTGAATCTGCCTGCTTTATCCTTAATGCTTTCAGTTTTCTGATGATTATGTTCTCATTATCCTGTCTTCGCTGGCCATCTTTGCCCAAAATACCATTTACTGAAAAACATAACTTCTGGCAAAACTTGCGTGATGGTATTCAGTATGCGTTTTTGTTTGTACCTATTAGGTCTTTATTACTGACTTTGTGCTTGAGTGGTCTGACTCTTGCGCCTTTTTCAACACTGGTTCCTGCTATTATTCGCCAGTTATATGATGGTGATTCGATCATGGCGGGGAATATTTACGGTGGATTTGGGCTTGGAGCTATCATTGCAGTGGGCTATTTAGCTTATCACCAAAGCGCGAAGGGGCTAGAAAAAACCATTTTCATTGCCATACTTTCTGCCAGCATTGCGTTAATAGTGTTATCCAGCACTCATGTTTATTGGGTTGGGTTGCTCTTATCGCCAATACTGGGAGCAGGGATCATTACCAATATAGTAGCCAGTAACAGCTTGTTACAGATTTTGGTAGAGGATGATAAACGAGGTCGAGTGATGAGTTTATTTGTCATGATTAGTGTAGGGGTTTATCCATTAGGTGCTTCTGGAATTGGATTTATTTCAACTTATCTTGGTCTATACCTAACTTTGATAATGGCTGGCGGGTTCGGTGTGCTAGCTGCGTTCATATATTGTTACTACCTGCCTCATCTTCGTACCGCCATAAGCTCAATAGATTAGTATCGCGTTAGCTACCAACGGATACCTTAGATTTTCAATCTGCTTCACAAAACATTAATTACGATATGTGTTTTATCTATTTACTGTTTGGCTAATTGTTTAAATAGTGTAGCGACACTATATTTTTATTGTTAACAAAAAGAAGCGATAAGTTTTGTTCTTACTTAGTTGCACGTTTTCCTTTTGTCCTGTCCATAACAACGATAACAGGCAATTTTGTGTATCCATAAAAAATAAGGAGATATACAAAATGGTAAAGCGGAGGTTTTATGCTGAGCAACCCAAAGAAAGATATTCCGTTAATTGTCATCAGTCTGGTCTGTATTATTGTGATAGCAATAACACTCGGCGCGTTTCCTGAAAAAACAAGTGTTATTGCTAATGCAATTTTTAATGGTCTGACTCGTTTGCTTGGGTCAACCATTCAGATTTTAGTGCTTGTCGCTTTGATGTTTGTCCTTTATTTGGCACTGAGTAAATACGGCAATATTCGTCTTGGAGAAGGAAAGCCAAAATATGCTACAGCACCGTGGTTATGCATGTTTATTTGTGCGGGCCTTGGTTCATCGACGTTATATTGGGGGGTGATGGAGTGGGCCTATTATTATAAAACGCCCGGTCTGAATATTGTTCCTCATACACCTAAAGCTCTCGAGTACAGTATTAGCTACTCTTTTTTCCATTGGGGAGTCAGTGCCTGGGCTACTTATGCTCTGGCTTCGTTGGTCATGGCTTACCATTTTCATGTCAGAAAAAATAAAGGCCTGAGCCTGTCAGGGATCATCTCTGCCATTATCAAAATCAATCCTCAGGGTTTTTGGGGTCGTCTGGTGGATATGACATTCTTAATTGCGACGGTAGGCGCATTAACGATTTCGTTAGTGGTGACTGCATCGACATTAAGTGGTGGGCTTTCGGTGTTAACCGGCATACCGAACAATTTTATGGTTCAGGCCGGAATCACATTATTAGCCGCATTAATTTTCAGCTTAAGTTCTTATATTGGTATTGATAATGGTATGCGGCGATTAAGCCAGATGGTGGGCTGGGGAGCACTGGGGTTTGCGTTTCTGGTTCTGATGGCAGGGCCGACAGAATTTATCATTAATAATATTATTCATACCATTGGTCTGACGACGCAGAATTTCCTACAGATGAGCTTGTTTACCGATCCAATGGGGGATGGCCAATTTACCCGTAGCTGGACTGTTTTCTATTGGTTGTGGTGGATTTCATATACCCCCGGTGTTGCTATGTTTGTGACGAGGGTTTCTCACGGGCGAAAAATTAAAGAAGTGATTTGGGCATTGTTATTAGGTAGTACGTTTGGCTGTTGGTTTTTCTTTGGTGTTCTGGAAAGCTATGCGATGAACCAATTTATTACCGGAGCCATTAATGTCCCTGAAATATTAAATACGTTAGGTGGTGAAACGGCAGTTCATCAGCTATTGAATGCGTTGCCATTCGGCCAGTTTTTCCTTATTGCCTATCTTTGCATTATGATTATTTTTCTGGCCTCACATATGGATGCAGTGGCCTATACGATGGCAGCAACCAGTACCCGTAATTTAAGCGAAGGTCAGGACCCCAGCCGGAATTTACGTCTTTTCTGGTGCGTGGTGATTACACTCATTCCCCTTTCGATTTTGTTTACACAGGCTTCTCTGGAAACAATGAAAACAACGGTAGTGCTGACTGCACTCCCCTTTCTGGTGATCCTATTATTTAAGGTCTATGGTTTTATTCGCTGGATAAAACAAGATTACGCGCATGTTCCTGCCCATCTTATTGATACATCTGAACAGCAGGAAAATGTTGTTATTCCGGTGCCGATAAAAGTAAAAAATACTAACAATACCTTCATCCACGACAGCAATAACTAACAAAACAGTCAATGAACGTCATAAGAAGATTAAGGAATTGATATGAGCATTCAACATCCTGATTTCACATTGCCAAGAGATTTTTGTGCAAACCCGACAGAAGCTTATACCATGCCAGCCCGTTTCTATACTTCTCAGAGTGTATTTGATTATGAGAAAGAAGCGATTTTCGCTAAGAGTTGGCTCTGTGTTGCACACATCAGCGAATTGGCTAACCCGAATGATTACATTACGCGTGAAATTATTGGTGAAAACATTGTCATCGTGCGTGGGCGTGACAAAGTATTACGGGCATTTTTTAACGTTTGTCCTCATCGTGGGCACCAGTTATTAAAAGGGGAAGGTAAGGCAAAAAATGTGATTACCTGCCCTTATCATGCGTGGGCCTTTAAACTTGATGGCACCTTAGCACACGCGCGTAATTGCGAAAATGTGGCCAATTTTGATAAAGACTTAGCGACTCTGACCCCTGTTAAACTGGAGGAATACGCTGGTTTTGTCTTTATTAATATGGATGTAAATGCCGGTACAGTTGAACAACAGTTGCCGGGATTAGGAGCCAAAGTATTGGAAGCCTGCCCTGAAGTTTACGATTTAAAACTGGCTGCCCGTTTCACGACATCAACTCCTGCTAACTGGAAAAGTATTGTTGATAACTATCTGGAATGTTATCACTGTGCTCCGGCCCATCCGGGTTTTTCTACTTCTGTTCAGGTTGATCGCTACTGGCATACTATGCGTGATAACTGGTCATTACAATTTGGTTATGCCGTTCCCTCAGAGCAATCTTTCAAATTTGAAGGTGAATCTTCATTCCATGGTTTTTGGTTATGGCCTTGTACTATGTACAACGTTACGCCTATTAAAGGCATGATGACGGTTATTTATGAATTTCCGGTTGATGCGGAAACAACGCTACAACACTACGATATTTACTTTACCAATGAGGATCTGACGCAGGAGCAAAACGATTTGATCGAATGGTATCGCGATGTTTTTCGTCCGGAAGATCTTCGTTTGGTTGAAAGCGTACAAAAGGGACTGAAATCCCGTGGCTATCGTGGTCAGGGGCGCATCATGGCAGATAGCACAGGAAGTGGGATGAGTGAGCATGGTATCGCTTATTTTCATAATCTTATCGCGCAAATCTACCATGAAGAATGAGGTGTAGTTTATGGCTACTTATCAAATGGTTGGTGTTATTGTCAGCGATATTGAAACGATAACGCCAACCATTAAGCGTTTCACGTTAATACCTGATCAAAACACGCATTTACCCTCGTTTACTGCTGGCAGTCATATTTTTGTGCAAATGAAGGATGGTAGCAGCAATTATAGTAATGCCTATTCGTTGCTCAACTCCCCCTTTGATGAACAACGTTATCAAATTGCAATTAAGCGGGAAGCACGTTCTCGCGGTGGTTCGGCATTTATGCATGAAAAAGTCACTATTGGGGATAAACTCGTTGTTTCTGAGCCAAATAACTTATTCTCAATCGTGCCTGAAGCCAAAAAACATATCTTAATTGCGGGTGGAATCGGGATCACGCCATTTATGTCTCATCTGCATCAGCTGGAACAGCAAAATGCAGATTATGAACTGCATTATTGTTACAGGAATGCCAATGAAAACGCATTCTGGCAGGAATTAATGACATCTGAATTTAAAGATAAAGTTGTTTGTCATGTTTCATCCGAAGGTTCCCGTATTGAACTGGAGACTTTCATTGCTCAATTGCCTGAAGGAAGCCACATTTATACATGCGGTTCAAATTCATTAAGTGAAGGTGTCAAACAAGCGGCACAAAAAGCCGGCTTTCCTCAACGTCAGTTACATTTTGAGCAGTTTGCGGTTGAAGATAAAACCGGGGATACCTTTACCCTTGTGCTTGCCAGATCAGGCATTGAACTGGAGGTCGATAGCGAATCGACAATTCTGCAAGTTATTGAAAAAAATAACGCCGCCGTGGTTGAAAGTTTATGTCGCGAAGGTATCTGCGGAACTTGTGAAACGGCGATTTTAGAAGGTGAGGCTGATCATCGTGATCACTATTTTAGTGATGAAGAAAGAGAGAGCCAGACATCTCTGCTGATTTGCTGTTCCAGAGCGAAAGGTAAACGACTGGTGATTGATTTATAATGAAAGTCATTTCTAGGGCTACGCGGAATATTCTGTAGCTCTATACTCCACATTGTTGCTGACCGCGCTGGCTTATTTTTGTCACAATCATCGCTGTACAAATGCTATCCATCCTCCGGCCTCGATTAATGTTAGTCCCCCCTCATAAATACAAATGGTTGTTTTATTGAATAAAAAATAACATGTTGCGATGGTGGGAAAATGTCCTCATCAGAAAATACCTTATAGGGGGGAATATGAATAATCATTACGATGTTTTGATTATGGGGGCTGGTGTTTCTGGTATCGGTATGGCATGCCATCTGGCCAGAGAATGCCCTGATAAAAAAGTGTGGATATTAGAGCGTCGTCGTGCAATTGGTGGAACATGGGATTTATTCCGTTATCCGGGTATTCGTACTGATTCGGATATGATGAGTTATGGCTATAAATTTAGTCCCTGGACAGAAACCAGTATTTTTGCTGATGGGCCTTCAATCAAACGTTATCTCCGTTCAGCGATGGAAGAGTATAAAATTGATAAAAAAATTCAGTTTGGGATAAAAATAATCCTAATTAATTGGTCAAATAAAAGCCGTCAATGGGAGATTACAGCAATTGATGAGGCCAGCGGTGAAACCCGGCAGTTTACCTGCAATTTTCTGATCGGTGCGACAGGTTACTTTAACCATGATGAGCCTCATTCCCCCAAACTTCCCGGACTTGAAGATTTCAAGGGTCCGGTGGTTCATCCGCAACATTGGCCTGAGACTTTAGATTACAAACGGAAACGGGTTGTAGTGATTGGAAGTGGTGCGACAGCGGTAACTTTATTACCGGCAATGGCTAATGATACAGAGCATATTACTATGCTACAGCGTTCTCCCAGTTATATTTTTTCAATACCGGGCAGGGATAAATTCGCTGAATTTTTTAAAGGCATTATTCCTCAGCGTTGGATTTACGCCCTGAGCAGAGAGCGTAATATATTATTTTTCAGTTATCTATATAAGATAAGCCGATATTTTCCCAATATGTTGAGAGCATTTTTGCTGGGACTAGCCCAAAGGAAAGTTGGCCCTGATTTTGACATGAAAAATCTTACGCCTGAGTACATGCCGTGGGATGAACGATTGTGTTTTGTGCCCGACAGTAATTTTTTTAAGATAATAAGAGAAGGAAAAGCATCGATTGTTACTGATCATATTAAGCATATTACTGAGAATGGCATTTTGTTGCAGTCTGGTAAGGAGTTACCGGCAGATATCATCGTAACAGCGACAGGTTTACAATTACAGCTTATGGGGGGGGTTGGGGTTTCCATTGATGGGCAACCGATAGACCCTAGTACCCTTATGTTTTATAAGGGAACATTGATTCGGGATATTCCTAATTTTGCTTATCTGTTTGGGTACATTAATAATGCCTGGACATTAAAAATTGATCTTTCAGCGGATTATATATGTCGTCTGTTCCATGAAATGGATCGCCGTCAGGCTACGGTTGTGACTCCACATGCGCAGCCGGATGAGATTGTGGTGGATGAGAATATTTTCGGGGCGCTGAAATCCAGTTATGTAAAACGAAGCGGTGATGCTCTTCCCCGTCAGGGACGCAGCGAAAACTGGCGTGTGTCACATGATTATCAAAAAGATAAACAGGTTTTACGTCAACCAGTAGATGATCCAGCTTTGGAGTGGACATAATTATCAACAGTCCGTTATTGTAACGGGCTGTCATCTGCGGGTAATCAGGTTATCTTTGTGCTTTTTAATTAACTGTTTTTTCGAAAGCCAGGAGAAGGCGATCCCGGATACAGCACCAAAAAAATGACTTTCTGTTGAAACGTAGGCATGCCAGGGGAACAGATTAATTGCGATTCCGCCGTAGTAGATAAAGACAACAATCGCGAAAAAGAAATCTTTGGCTCGTTTGAGAAAAAAGGCATTAGCCAGTAATAAACCCCACAGACCAAAAATCCAGCCGCTGGCACCAACATGAATGGCACTACGTCCGAATAGCCAGACTAACATTCCTTCCGTAAAAATAATGAACAGACTGGCCAGAATGTAATATCGGATGGAGTGAGCCATCAGTAATGCACTCAGGATTAATAAAGCAGGCAGATTACTGAACAGATGTGACCAGCTACCATGCAGAAACGGAGACAGAGGAATGCCAATCAACCCCTGAATGTATCGGGGGATAATACCAAAATTACTTAATGCTCCATCGGTTAAGGTATTAAGTAATTGGAGGAGGATAAGCAGTGAGGTTAGCCCTATCAGGATATAAAACCGTTTTTGTAACCATAGTTTCACTATGCTGTTTCCTCAATCTTATTAACTGAATCAAATTTTATTATTTGATACCAGATGACTTTTGAGTTAAGAAAAAGTATCACCTACTCAAATAATTCGTTTTTATAATTCAGATAGTGTCTTTGTAGTTAGACAGTATTTTGGTCGTTTTAACCAAATCTTATTTTAATAATATCTCATTCGTGTCTCATTCCTAATTTTTGTGCCTCTATTTTTTTATTTATAGATCAATTCCCTAATGCCTGAACACTCTCAACCAAATCAGCAAGCTGCGCTACAACCCGATCGCCTACATCGGCGTTATCGCCACCTAATGCTTTATTGCGCATAAAATCACGTTTTATCTGCTGCCAGCGCAGTTCTTCTTCTGGTGTCAGGGTGCCACGAAGTTCGGCTAGTTTAAGTAAGTTTTCTTCTGCTCCACTGGTCAGTAGTTGTGCTTCTCCCAAATAGTGATCATCCAGAATGCGCTGTATTTCGGCTTCATTCATGACCGCAGAAACTTTTTCACTGAGTTTATTCATATTGCGGTAACTGCCCTGTAGTTTGAACGGTGGTTCTGTCCGGTATTTGTCTGACTGGGCGGCACTGGCAATATATTGCTGGTTAACTTTGAAAACGACACTCCTCATGCTTAACAGCCTTTCAAGGATCGCGATGATTTCGGTAATTTCAGCATCACTATATGGGTAACTTAAGGCATTGCCGGAGAAGGGTTTGCCCATTGCTTTATCGATAAATAGGTAAAGATCGTTCATATCGCGTAATGCCAGCGGAGCCAATACCGGGTTTGAAGTCAGGCTGTTTTCGATATAGCTCAGTGTGAAAGCCTCTTCCATACCGCCCAGCACTTCACCGAGGTTATAAATATCGGCACGGTTTGCCAGCATATCAGGGATTTTGAATAGCTCACCGGATTCGGTATAGGGGTTACCGGACATAACGACGCAGAATTTTTTACCGCGCATATCGTAAGTTTTGGTTTTGCCTTTCCAGACACCTTCTATACGCCGTGTTCCGTCACACAGGGAAATAAATTTTTGCAGAAATTCAGGGTTGGTATGCTGAATATCATCAATATACAGCATCACGTTATTGCCCATTTCCAGTGCCTGATTCAGCTTTTCCAGCTCCTGACGGGCTGTTGCATTCGGAGCCTGAGCCGGATCGAGTGACAGTACATCATGCCCTAATGCGGGGGCGTTAATCTTCATGAAGATCAGGCCAAGACGGTTGGCGATGTATTCCATTAAGGTGGTTTTACCGTAGCCCGGCGGAGAGATCATCAACAGCATTCCCATCAGGTCTGTTCTTTTACCTTCTCCGACAGCACCCATTTGTTTGGCAAGATTATCGCCGATTAATGGCAGATAAACATCGTTGATTAGTTTGTTGCGGACAAATGAGCTCAGTGGTCGAGCCTTGAATTCATGCAGTTTTAGGGATTGGCGCTGCTGATTCAGGACACCCTGACGTAATTCCTGATAATGATGATAAGCGGGGATAAATACCTTGCGCTGTTTTCTCATGCGGCAGAAATAGTCATCAAGACTGAGCGTCAGCGTCTGGTTAATGATGGAAGGATGTTCGCCAATTAAATCGGTGACAGTAAAGTGCAGATCAACTTCACTGAAGCGGGCGTTCAGCGATTTATCCAGTACGGTCAGGGCGACAGCTTCCGAAATATAATCTTTTAGTGGTGCAAATTCGGCTAAGGAGCAAAGCCCGTTCAGCCAGTTCTCCACCAGCGTCCAGCGTTGAGCAAAGCGCTGGCCGAGATTCTGCTGTGAGTGAATGAAATCACCCCACATATGCGCTTTTTCCAGCGCAGATTGCAGACCTTCCAGCAAGGCTCGGGCATATTTACTGAAAGTAAATTCTACTGTCATGCGACTCAGCGCAAGACACAGATATTCAGCGGCCTGTGTTTTCTGATAGGGTTCACACCTGATTGGGTTGCGTTCAAGGAACAGGCTTATTTCTGCTTCTATTTCAGCTTCCAGATCCCGTAAGCCAGCATCATTACGGAACAGCTGATAAATATTGGTGCAGGTGCGTGCACGTTCCGGCCATAAAGATGGTTGCTCTTCTTGCTGAACTTGCTCCCAGAACAGAAAGGCAATTGCTCTGGCATGGGGGTTGAAACGCAGAAGATCGGCACTTTCCCCGACAGGAATGAGTTTGCGCAGAATGGCAATGGCATCATGATCATGAATCCCTTTTTCATACCCTTCTTTATAACGGGGAGCGGCAAAATCACGCACGGTTTTTTCCAGCATATCCGGCTGGCTAATCAGGGATTTTAGCCCATCCAGTGTTAATCCGGCCTGCTCTTTGCTGGCTGAGTAAATGAGTGAGTAAGCAAGGTATTCAGCCCGGTAGACTGAGGGGGATTCAGATTCAAGGGAAATCGCCCAGTAGGGTTTTAAAGACTCAAGTTCCGGGCTGTTTATCGGCTCCTGATAATCGGTACCGGTTAAATGCAGGTATAATTTGTCGCCTCGTGGCAGGATGGTCAGATCCAGTTCCTGTGTATTAACACTGAAACGGTGACGAGGCCCGAGTTTGATAATGTTGCCGCCATCTTCGTAGATATCCTTTTTATCCCGCAGGCTGCGGATCGCCTGATCGCGTGCGGCCCTGAATTTGGCATCAATATCATCCGCTTTAACACTGTCTTTCAGTTCACGCAGGCGCCCGATAATTTCACGGGCCTTCAGCGACAGGGTATCAGCAGCAAAGAAGGCGTTCAGTTCATCAAGAGAAGAAAATTTGGCTGTTCTGCGGTTGATGCTGTCCAGTAAGCGTTCTGCCGCAACCTGTAAATTCTGAGTCTTGCGCTGGCGCTCATCCAGCAGCGATTGTTTATGCGTTTCAAATGTTTCCAGTAACTCTTCGCGTTTATCCAGAATGTCATTCAGGAATTCATCGTGGTCACTGAACTGGCTTTCAAGTTCTTCCAGCTGAACTAACAGGCGTGAGAGTTGTTCCTCACAGCGTTCGGGGTCAGTGGAAAGTGTCAGGGCGTTAGTGATCCCCTGACTGAACAATTTAAATTGCGCACTAAATTGTGCGACGGATTCAACCGCGCCTTTTTCTTTGCGGCGCTGTTGTAGTCTGGCTTTGGCCTGATTCAGCAGAGCATAAATTTCAGAGATGGATTCAATAATATGCGTTTGCTGGGTTGTATCTTCAAATTTCAGTGAGGCCATCAGGTTTGACAGCATATCCAGATCGGCTGACATTTTCTCCATGCCCGCCAATGGTTCTGTCAATTGGGCGCTGTTGGCCGCTTCTTGTATTTGCTTATCCAGTATTTGTAACTGTTGAGTGAAAGGCTGTAATGCTTTGTCGCTGGCGAGGAAATCTGCGGTTGCCAGTGAAATACGTTGTTGACTGTCAGCCAGTTGTGCTTCCATTTCATCAAGGCGGACGAGGTCAATATAACGGTGGTCACGCAGGGTAATTAAGTGGCCACGCTGGATACTCAGCTTGTTTAAGGCATCAATATATTGCTGAGTTTCTGTCCAGCTTTCCGGCAGCATGGCAGTCAGCAGCTCTTTTTGATGCGATGTGGCCTCATTCATCGCCCGGACGGATTGACGACGAATACTCTCGACTTTTTCGTATTCATCCAATACGCGCTCGCCGGTGTTGGCGATCTCTTTGAGAAGTGCTGCAATATGCAGGCTCTGTTCGTCATTCAGCCACTTTTCGTCACTTAACCAATAGTAGATATCCACCAGACGGCGGGTATCCTGACAGAGTTTTTCATAAAGCTGAGAAGAAATATGCTGTTGTTCAATTTCCTTAGCGATATGGTAAAGATCGGAAATTCCCCGCACCAGTTCCGCATTGCCGATACGCCCCAGAAAGCTGTTTTTTGCCGGTTGGCGGGCGGCATATTCGTCAGAATAGAAAGGGGTTTGCCAGATTTGCATCGGGTGGATGCGTGTTGGTTCATCTGATTGGCCTTCGAACAGCACCATCTGACCATCTTCCAGCATGGCATAACCGTGCCCGAACAGCGGGTTTTGCAGTTTACGTTCGATCAGGTTGTAATTGAACAGTGCCAGCCGACCGAGTTTTGGCTCATAGAAGATATACATAACATCTTCGCCATTCGGGGAGCGGCGAACCCGCCTGAAACGCATTCCGTCCATGGGCTGATCGAAAGTTTTGTACTCGCCGTTTTGCAGATAATAGCCGCCGGGGAAAATAATGCCGTGATCTTCCGGTAGCTGAATACAAGCCAGCCCAATGGCATCAATGCGTTGTACCGTCTGAGTCAGCGTGTTGTAAACCAGATAACGCCATGTATCCTCGCGATAAGGCAGAATTTTCAGCAAAACCAGACTGCCGGTCTGAGCATATTCAATTTGTGCATCATCCAGTGATTGGGTTTTATCCAACACCGCTTCCCGATAAATACCCAGCCCATCTTCGGTATTATTTTCACATTTGATGGTCAGATCGCCACCAATCGTTTCCACAAACACCGTATCGAGAATGTTCATATGTGGATAGCGACCATGAACGGTATTTTCCCGTGTTGTTCGCTGCCATTCAAAATCATAGGCCGGAGGCAGGGCGATATCTCGTTCACCGCGATTATCGATGTACCTGATTTCGGTTTTATCGCTGGAGATTGCCCAACGGAATACACGGATATCGGTGATCCGCTCACCGATCTGGAAACTGGCAAGGAGTTTGCCATCCCGTTCAACCAGTTCCAGTAATTGCGTGTTTTTATAGTAGGTATAGAGTTCGTGGAAATCCTGCACAAAGCTGGTGATATTAAGAAACGTTCCTGTCAGCGGGACGGATTCAACATCATATTCATCATTTTCTTTTTTCAGTTTGTACAGGGAGAAAACATCTTCGACCCGCGTTTCTTTTTTCAGGCCAAGGAAAACATTATAGCCAAGCAGCAGCCAGTCACCGACGCGGACAATATCCCGGGCAACGCAGTTATTTTCTGTGCGGATACGGATACGACCAATAATATCTGTCTGGTTTTTGCCAAATTCTTCCAGACGACGGCTATTTAGCAGGCTGACTTTTTCGTGGAGCTGTTGGCCCTGTTCAGACAGACGATTGCGTAAGATATCATAGGCTCCACCTTCAGCGACGGCGTTATCCAACAATTCCTGTTCGCGGGTGTTTACTTGATTATCATTCAGTTGGCTATCTGACATGGCGTAAGTGTTTCCTTGCTTTTATGAGATTAATTCGGGTTTCAGGGCATGTGGATTGCCCACCGGCACGGTTGCCGTGGCGGTGGGTATGACTGATTACTCTTCGGAATTATCTTTATTCGGGCTTTTTGGCGTCTGATCTTTTTGACTGCCACTGAACATATTGACCAGAGACTGGACTTCCGGATTTTGCAGCAGAGAGTTGAAATCAAGTTTCTTCTCCCCCACTTCTTTTTCCACAAATTTTTCTACAATGCCCTTATCACCTTTACCAGTCAGCAGCTTATCGACGGCTGATTTGACTAATGGACTTTTGTCCACCACGCCATTAATGGCTTTGCCGACAGTAAGCGCTTTGGAGAAGGTATTGAAGAAACTACCGTCGCCACCCACGATATCAATGTTGGTTTTGCTGAGCGCCGCTGCCAGCACTTCTGCCTGTTCCTTGGCGATCTCTTTATTGGCGGCAATGGCAGACATCGCCTGCTCAAAGTCTTTCTCAAGACGCATACGGAACTCTTCGTGATCACGGGCAGTATCGTTAAGGTTGCCCATAGCAGTGAATTTATCGGTCAGACCATCAGCTTCTGCTTTCAGGCGCTGGCGGATAACTTCAGCCTGTGCTGTACCCAGCTGGCCTTCACCGCGAGCCTGTGCTGTCAGTTTTTCTTCCAGTACTTTGGCATCCACCAGACCCAGCTTCTCTTTGGCGTGAGCTTGTTGCTCGTCACCACGGGCCTGAGCTGACAGTTTCTCTTCCAGAACTTTGGCTTCTGCCAGCCCTTGTTTTTCAGAGGCATCAGCCTGAGCTTCCATGACCCGCGCTTCAGCCAGACCTTTTTCCTGTGTACCACGAGCTTCTGCCAGTAATTTCTCGGCAATGATATTGGCCTGCACCAGACCTTCTTTCTCTTCCGCTTCAGCTTTAGCCTGACGAATACGGGCTTCAGCCAGACCCAGAGCCGCTTCTTCCGCTTCAACACCTTCAGCCATCCGTTTTTTCGCTTCAGACTGTTTAGCGGCGGCTTCGAGTTCTGCCTGTGCCATGGTGCTGATTTCCAGTGCTTTATATTTTGCACTGTTCTCATCCGCTTCGGCCTGTTTCACCTGCCGAACCAGCTCTTGCTCTGCTTTGGCCTGAGCATCAATAATGGTGATTTGTTTCTTGCGATCAGCCTCAGAAACCATGCGCACTTCTTTAATACGCTCTTCTTCCTGCGCAACGGTTTTTTCTACCGCGACACGTTCACGAATGACGTTGGAGATATTTTTGCGCTCTTCTTCCAGTGCTTTCTCTTTTTCGATGCGCTGGAGTTCGACTTCACGCTCGCGGGAGACAATTTCCAGCTCCTGTGCGCGAGTGACCTTTTCCATCTCAATGATCACGGCCCGTTCGCGGTTTTGTTGCGCCACCTCCACTTCACGTAGGCGGTTCTCTTCGCGAATTTCAATTTCCTGTTGGGTTTGAATGCGGGCCTGTTCTGCTTTCAGGCGCTCTTCTTCTTTGACTTTCAGGGTTTCGGCTGTTTCACGGGCACGAATGCTTTCAATTTCACGTTTCTGGCGGGCTTCGGCATCAGCCTGTTGGCGCTCTAAAGCAAGGCTGGCTTCGCGGGTTTCCACGTTTTTCTTCTGGATAGCCAGTTCCTGATCCCGTTCTTTCTGGTTGGTTTCTATATTATGAATTGCTGTGATTTCAGTGATCTTACGGATACCTTCGGCATCGAAAATATTGTTCGGATCCAGCGAGTTTTTTGGCGTTTGTTCCAGATAATCGATGGCAACGTCTTCCAGCGCATAACCATTTAAATCTTTGCCGATCACATCAACAATACGGTCGCGGAAATTCTGGCGGTCTTCAAACAGTTTTGATAGTTCGAATTGTTTACCAACGGTTTTCAGGGCTTCTGAGAATTTTGCGCTGAACAGGGCATTGACTGCATTATGGTCAGATGCGCGCTCAACACCGATAGATTTTGCCACTTTCAGAACATCTTCAGTGGTTTCATTGACGCGCAGATAGAAAGCAACCGTAATGTCTGCACGCAGGTTATCTTTACAGATCAGACCATCTTTACCCCGACGATCTACTTCCAGCGTCAGCAGGGAGATGCGCATAAATTCTTTCTTATAAATAACGGGATAGACCAGTGCACCAGTAAAATGCACTTTGGGCTGAGCTGACATATCGTTAACGATCAGGGCGGTTCCCTGTGGGACTTTGATATAAAACGCTTTGAAAAGCCCAAAGAAACCCAGAATGACGATAATAATTGTCGCAATAATTATCAGGAAAGGCATGAAATCAGCCAAGTTAATATCTGACATGTGTATGTGTTTCTCCATTTTGTTTTAGGGCAAACATTGTCGAGCAAACCTGTTCGGGGTTAACGTCATTTCCCCTGCAGTTTAAGCTTAAGCTGCTATTCATCCATGACCGGAATGTAGAGTGAGGCATGTCAGATAGCAAAATTTACGGTACTGGGTTTAGTAGCAAGAACGTTGTCACAATCTGAATTCATCTTCACTGACGACGGTATAGCTGTTCGTTGTGGCGTCGTAGCTAATAAGGACGACACGATCCCCGCGGGCAATGCCATCACTTTCTGGTGCACGAATCTGCAAGATAAGGCTGGCTCCATTGTTATTCATCAGAGCTTCACCCCGTTGTTCGGTGACAATGGGAGAGCGGACTTCAGCGATTTTCCCGATTAAATTATCAACACTGTTGGAACGATTGAGTTTGGCGAGTTTCGGTTGTAACGGGCGCAGGAGCATGGTTGTCAGTAATAGGGCAATAAAACCGACGATAAACAGCGCCACTGTACCAAGTAAGTAACGGATTAAATCAGTTTCAATAAAACGCAGCATTAAATGTTCGCTGAAATAGCCCAGCGGCCAGCCGATCAGAGTAATCAGAGTGATAATAATGGTGACGGGAATTCCGCTCAGGCCAAGTTTTGTTAACCATCCAGCCAGAACAGAAGCATCAGAGGCATCGAAACCATCTACATCGATATTAAGAATATCAATGTCTAATAAGCCAAAAGCAGCACAAATCCAATAAAATAAAACAATAAGTAATAGCCCGCTGAAAATAACCACCGGGAAAGCTAAGCAGTTTTGTAAAAAAAGCTCCATTGGAATGCTATCTCTGGATGATAATAATTTTTAATAATACTCAATTAAATCAGTTTTCAAAATAACTGAATAGAGGAAGAGATGGTTTTTTTGAATCCTAATGCAATAATTGAAAATTGTTGTTTATTTATGTTTTTATAATGAAGGATAAAATAATTTATTTTCTTGATTGGTTGTTATTCTGTATGGAAATAAAAATAAGTGTAAGGGTATTTAAGATATAAATTCAGAGCGGAATATCATTTGATATAATTCATAATATAAATTATAAGTTAATTAATTATTTTTCTGTGGCTAATTATACGATACACAATGAATTTCAAGATGCGTCGCAACCAACTAAAGAGGCAACTTGAAAGACGAAGTGTATAGCTGAGAAAGGACTAAGATAAGCTGAAAAAATGGGGCGCTGACACCACAACGTTGTTAGCTCTGTAGTGCATAAATTTACTTGCACCTTTTCACATATTTTGTCAGCTTTAGTGATGTCAGGGGTGCTGACAACGACTTTTTTAAGACAGGGTAAAGATGATGAAAAATGTAGGTTTTATCGGCTGGCGTGGCATGGTTGGTTCAGTATTGATGCAGAGGATGATCGAAGAAGGGGATTTTAATGAGATTAACCCCGTCTTCTTTACTACTTCCCAACACGGGCAAGCAGCGCCGGAATTTACAGGTAAATCAGGTGTATTGCAGGATGCTTCTGATATTGAAGCACTCAAAGCACTGGATATTATTATCAGCTGTCAGGGGGGAGATTATACCAATAACATTTACCCTAAACTGAGAGCAACGGGCTGGCAAGGGTATTGGATTGATGCAGCTTCTGCACTGCGTATGAATGATGATGCTGTCATTATCCTTGATCCTGTTAACCATCAGCACATTCAGGACAGCCTGAATAATGGCATTAAAACGTTTGTTGGTGGTAACTGTACCGTCAGCCTGATGTTGATGTCACTGGGTGGTTTGTTTGCTAATAACTTGATTGAGTGGGCATCAGTTTCAACTTATCAGGCTGCTTCCGGCGGTGGTGCTCGTCATATGCGCGAACTATTGACGCAAATGGGCATGCTGCACAATCAGGTTGCGGATGAACTTCAAAATCCGGCTTCTGCTATTTTGGATATTGAAAAGCGTGTCACAGACTTTACCCGCAGTGGCACGTTGCCGACAGATCAATTTGGTGTTCCGCTGGCGGGAAGTTTGATCCCGTGGATTGATAAGCAGCTGGAAAATGGCCAGAGCCGCGAAGAGTGGAAAGGGCAGGCGGAAACCAACAAGATCCTGAACACAGGTAACAATGTTATTCCGGTTGATGGTCTGTGTGTCCGCGTTGGCGCATTGCGCTGCCATAGTCAGTCATTTACCCTGAAACTGAAACGAGATATCCCGATCCACGAAATTGAAACGCTGCTGGCTTCCCATAATGAGTGGGTTCGCGTGATTCCGAATGATCGAGAACTAACAATGCGTGAATTAACACCGGCTGCGGTGACAGGGACTTTGAATACACCTGTGGGACGTTTGCGTAAGCTGAATATGGGGCCTGAATATCTGTCAGCCTTTACGGTTGGTGATCAGCTATTGTGGGGAGCGGCGGAGCCACTTCGCCGTATGTTGCGTATTTTGTTGTAGAAGTGATTTGATTATTATACACAACGAATTTCAAGATGCGTCGCGGCGGCAAGGGAGTTCATCCCCGGGAGCATAGATAACTATGTGACTAGGGTGAGCGAGCTTAGCCAACAAAGAGGCAACTTGAAAGACGAAGTGTATAGCCAATGTGATAATTGGAGTAACCCGTCAATAGAATCGATGAATGATAATATTGGCGGTGACTACTAAATACAAATCTTCCAAAAATAAAAATTGGAAGAATATTAATTAATATCATAATTATCAATGAATGCTTAAATTGCTTCATCCATTATGATTTCATTTTATAGTGGATAAATAAAACCCATTATTATCAGTTTTGTTTTTATTGAGAAGGTGTTTATCTATTCTGATGTTTTTTAATTTTACTGGAAATAATAGACTGGTAGGGGTTTTTATACCATATAACCCAGATAACGGTTGTTATCTGGGTTAATAGATGAATATTAAATATCAATATTCGCTGCTTTCAGCGCATTCTCTTCGATAAATGCACGGCGAGGTTCAACCGCATCGCCCATCAGGGTGGTGAACAGTTGATCCGTTGCAATGGCATCTTTCACAGTAACACGCATCATACGGCGGGTTTCCGGGTTCATTGTGGTTTCCCACAACTGTTCTGGGTTCATTTCTCCCAGACCTTTATAACGCTGAATAGAAAGGCCACGGCGTGATTCTTTGCTCAGCCACTCCAGCGCTTGTTCAAAGCTGCTTACAGGCTGACGGCGCTCACCACGTTCAATGTAGGCACCTTCTTCAATCAGATTACTGATCAGTTCACCCAGTTTGCTGATACGACGGTATTCGCCACCGTGGATGAAATCGAAATCCAGATTGTAGTTGGTATCAACACCGTGGGTACGGATACACAGAACCGGCTCATAAACCTGACGTTCGCGGTTTTCATGGATCTGATAGCTGTAAGTGCTGCCATGCTGCTCTTTATCATTCAGGCGAATAGTCAGGGCACTGACCCACTCTTCAACTCTGGTCTGATCGGTTAAGGTATCTTCTGTCAGCTTCGGATGATAGACCAGATTGCTCAGTAACGCCTGAGGATACAAACGCTCCATACGTTTGATGATTTTTTGCGCGGCATTGAATTCAGTGACCAGCTGTTCCAGTGCTTCACCTTTCAGCGCCGGAGCATGTGGATTGGTATACAGTGATGCGCCATCCAGTGCGATGGACATCTGATACGCTTCCATTGCATCATCATCTTTGATGTATTGTTCTTGTTTGCCTTTCTTCACTTTGTACAGTGGTGGCTGGGCAATATAGACATAACCACGCTCAATGATCTCAGGCATCTGGCGATAGAAGAATGTCAGCAACAGAGTACGGATGTGGGAACCATCAACATCGGCATCGGTCATGATGATAATGCTGTGATAACGCAGTTTGTCCGGGTTGTACTCATCACGGCCGATACCACAGCCCAGTGCGGTAATCAGGGTTGCTACTTCCTGTGAAGAGAGCATTTTGTCAAAACGCGCTTTTTCAACGTTCAGGATCTTACCTTTCAGTGGCAGGATTGCCTGATTCTTACGGTTACGCCCCTGTTTTGCAGAACCACCCGCAGAATCACCCTCCACTAAGTAAAGTTCAGAGTGGGCCGGATCACGTTCCTGACAGTCAGCCAGTTTGCCCGGCAGACCTGCCAAATCCAGAGCACCTTTACGGCGGGTCATTTCACGTGCTTTACGTGCTGCTTCACGGGCACGGGCTGCATCAATGATTTTGCCGACAACGGTTTTGGCATCGTTCGGGTTTTCCAGCAGATACTCCACTAGCTTCTCATTCATCAGCGTTTCAACGGCGGTTTTCACTTCAGAGGAAACCAGCTTGTCTTTGGTCTGGGAAGAGAACTTCGGATCCGGAACCTTAACGGAGATAACGGCAATCAGGCCTTCACGGGCATCATCACCGGTCGCGCTGACTTTGGATTTTTTGTTGTAACCCTCTTTATCCATGTAACTGTTGAGGGTACGGGTCATCGCGGTACGGAAGCCCACCAAGTGAGTTCCCCCATCGCGCTGAGGAATGTTGTTGGTGAAGCAGTAAATATTTTCCTGAAAACCGTCATTCCATTGCATGGAAATTTCAACACCGATACCGTCTTTTTCGGTAGAGAAATAGAAGACATTCTGGTGAATCGGGTTTTTATTGCGGCTCAGGTATTCAACAAATGCTTTGATTCCACCTTCGTAATGGAAGAGATCTTCAGCATTGGTACGTTTATCAACTAAACGGATGGAAACACCGGAGTTCAGGAATGACAATTCGCGCAGACGTTTTGCCAGAATATCGTATTCGAACTCGGTGTTAATTTTGAACGTATCCATACTAGGCCAGAAACGCACGGTTGTTCCCGTTTGTTCTGTATCACCGACTACTTTCAGTGGTGATTGTGGAACCCCATGCTGGTAAGTCTGTTCGTGCACTTTGCCGTCACGACGGATAGTCAGTTCCAGTTTTTCAGATAAGGCGTTAACAACAGAAACCCCTACGCCATGCAGACCGCCGGAAACTTTATAGGAGTTGTCATCGAACTTACCCCCCGCATGCAGCACAGTCATGATGACTTCCGCTGCTGAAACACCTTCTTCTTCGTGTATGCCGGTAGGAATACCGCGGCCATCATCCTGTACAGAAACAGAGTTATCTGCATGGATAGTAACAACTATTTTGTCACAATGACCTGCGAGGGCTTCGTCGATAGCGTTGTCAACAACCTCGAAGACCATGTGGTGCAGGCCAGTACCATCATCGGTATCGCCGATATACATGCCTGGACGTTTACGAACAGCATCCAGCCCTTTTAATACCTTGATACTTGAGGAGTCATATGTATTCGACATCAACGTTTCTCGCTTATCTTAATCCTGTGGTTGAACCTCTTACCCTTCGTCTTTCGAATCACCTTTACTATGCTGGCTGAATTCGAAATCCATAGGGCATATTTTGCCATGTTCTACGCTAAACATCCTGCTATTTACGTCAATCATGTCTGCAACCTGCTCGGGTGTAATTGCACTGACGAACACCTGAGCCTGCGTAGATTTCAGACGCTCGGCTAATAACTTACGACGGCCGGCATCCAATTCAGAGGCAAAATCATCAAGCAGATACAGGCATTTTTGCCCGCTCTGTCGGGTGAAATATTCACCCTGCGCTAACCTAAGAGCACACATCAGTAACTTAAGCTGACCACGAGAGAGCATATCCTCTACAGATGTGCCGTCTGCCCTGATCCGCAGATCGGCCTTGTGGGGGCCGGATGCGGTATAGGTTAATGCTTTATCGCGCTCAAATTGCCGCGCGAGTAGTTCTGCATATTCACTCTCTTTGTCCCAGCCCTGCTGAAAAGAGATATTGAGAGTGAATTCAGGTAAAAACTGTTTACAGGTTTTCTCAATATCTTCCGCAATACCTGCAATATATTCAGCCCGCCACTGGCTTATCTGAGTTGCCAGTGGCGCAAGCTCATGATCCCAATGCTGGATCTGGCTATAGCGGGTGACTTGCCGTAATGCCGCATTCCGTTGTTTGAGCAACCTTTTCAGATTGACCCAGCCAGCAAAAAAACGCGGTTCATTATGAAAGCAACCCCAGTCGATAAAAGCGCGACGATATTTCGGGCCGCCATTTAACAACGTAAAACCTTCCGGAGTGATAAGCTGCATCGGCAGCATTTTCGCCAGCTCTGCAATTTTATGCCCATCACTGCCATCTATTCTGACTTTACTGTCACCCTGACGGTTTTTGCTCAGCCCAACTGATAACGTTCGCTCGTGGGATTGCTGTTCCAGTCTTCCATGAAGAATAAACTCTTCACTATCATGGCGGATAACTCTTCCCGCCTGAATACTGCGAAAAGCGCGCCCGTGACCTAATGTGTAAATGGATTCCAGTACGCTCGTTTTTCCGCTGCCATTCGGCCCGACCAGAAAATTGAAGCCCGTCGCCAATGGCAGGTCGGCATTGGCGATATTACGAAAATCGCGGATCAATAAACGCGAGAGAATCATGTTCAATGAGTTAATATACAGGCGTATTATTTACAGGCGCATCGGCATCACGACATACGTCGCGGCCTGGCTGGCTGAATTCTCTATTTTTACACTGGATGTGGCATCCGTCAGCAGCAAACTTACCTGCTCGCATTTCAGTGCATTGAGAACATCCAGTACGTAGCTGACATTAAAGCCGATTTCCATTTCCGTGCCCTGATAGCTGACATCAACAATCTCTTCTGCTTCTTCCTGCTCCGGGTTATTGGCAGTAATTCTGAGCTGATTTTCGCTCAGGTAGATACGGACACCGCGAAATTTTTCGTTGGATAAAATCGCTGCCCGTGAAAATGCCTGCTTAAGCGTGTCACAGTTTGCTATCAGTGTCTTATCCGGATTTTTCGGCAGGACACGGCGGTAGTCAGGAAAACGCCCGTCAACCAGTTTTGATGTAAATATGAAGTCACCAACGTGGGCGCGGATATTGTTGCTGCCGATTTGCAATTGAAGCGGGTTATCTCCGCCATCCAGTAAGCGCATCAATTCAATCACGCCTTTACGTGGAACAATCACTGAATGCGAAGGCAGGCTCTGGCCGATATTCATGGAGCAGACCGCCAGACGGTGACCATCTGTGGAAACAGTGCGCAGTTCTTCCCCTTCGGTTTCGAACAGCATCCCGTTCAGATAATAGCGAACATCCTGATGCGCCATTGAGAACTGAGTAGACTCAATCAGACGTTTCAGTGTTGCCTGTGGAAGTGAGAATTCAACTTCACTTTGCCAGTCATCCAGATTGGGGAAATCGGAAGCAGGCAGAGTAGAGAGCGAAAAGCGGCTACGGCCGGATCGAACCAGAATGCGGTCACCATCCAGCTCAACGCTGATTTCGGCACCGTCAGGCAACCCGCGCCAGATATCAAAGAATTTACGCGCGGGAATGGTGGTTGCACCCTGTTCATGTGGCTGAGTGAGAGTCACCCGAGCCTTCATTTCCATTTCTAAATCTGTACCTGTCAGTAACAGGGAGCCTTCTGTCACCTGCAACAATAAATTACCTAAAATAGGCAGGGTAGGGCGGCCACCTAATGGGCTGCTGACCTGTTGCAGGGGTTTTAATAATTGCTCACGTTCAATGATAAATTTCATAGCGCTAGGAAGACAATGTTCTGATTAAGTTAGAAAAATCTTCTTTGATATCATGACTCTCTTCACGTAGCTGTTCGATTTTACGACATGCGTGAAGTACCGTAGTATGGTCACGACCACCAAAGGCATCCCCGATTTCAGGCAAGCTGTGGTTTGTCAGCTCTTTTGCCAGCGCCATTGCCATCTGTCTTGGACGGGCAACGGAGCGTGAACGGCGCTTGGAAAGCAGATCGGCAACTTTGATTTTGTAATATTCAGCAACCGTTTTCTGAATATTATCAATCGTTACCAGTTTTTCCTGTAGAGCCAATAAGTCACGTAATGCTTCGCGTACAAAATCAATAGTAATCGCCCGACCAGTAAAATTAGCATTGGCGATAACCCGATTCAAAGCGCCTTCGAGTTCACGAACGTTGGATCGCAGGCGTTTAGCTATAAAGAAGGCCACTTCTCCCGGCAACTGAATCTGGTTTTCGTCTGCTTTTTTCATCAGAATCGCAACACGGGTTTCCAGCTCCGGTGGTTCTATGGCAACGGTCAGACCCCAGCCAAAACGGGATTTTAACCGATCTTCAACGCCATTAATCTCTTTCGGATAGCGATCTGATGTCAGAATAATCTGTTGATTACCTTCCAGCAGGGCATTGAACGTATGAAAGAATTCTTCTTGGGATCGCTCTTTATTAGCGAAAAATTGAATATCATCGATAAGCAGGGCATCTACTGAGCGATAATAGCGTTTAAATTCTTCTATCGCATTGTTCTGCAAAGCTTTAACCATATCCTGAACAAACCGTTCAGAATGCATGTATACCACTTTTGCATTGGCTTTGCGTGCCATGATGCTGTTACCGACAGCATGTAAAAGGTGGGTTTTACCTAAACCAGTGCCGCCATACAGGAACAGAGGGTTATAAGCTCCGCCCGGATTATCGGCAACTTGCCTGGCAGCGGCTCTGGCGAGTTGGTTGGATTTACCTTCGACAAAGTTATCGAATGTATGCTTTGGATTAACATTCGAACGATAAGATAACTCAGGCTGCGCTTTTGCATTATCCCAGCTAGGGCGTACAGATAAACTGGATGGAGCAGCAACCACCGGCATATCAGCAATGATTTTCTGAGATGTAGACTGGCTTGCTGAAACAGGCTTATTACCTACTTCAAAACGCAGTAACGGTACTTCAGGACCACAGAAATCATTTAATAACAAATTGATATTATTTATATATTTCTCTCTGACCCAATCCAGCACGAAGCGGTTGGGTGCATAAAGAGCCAAAGTGTTATCACTTAGTTCTGCCTGAAGGGGTCGTATCCACATACTGAATTCTGTGGCAGGTAACTCATCCTGCAATCGGGCAAGACATTGCTGCCAAAGCGAAAGTGACACGGCGAACTCCCCTAAAACAAGACCAATAAAAGAAACTGGAATAATAGATACGTTATACTGGGCACAAGGCATTACTCTTTATCGATAAAGATGCTCTCGATAAGAATATTACCGATAAGAACATTTCTCGATGAGAGGACTCGCAGTACCTTGTGGCGATTTCTAGTTTCATCGCTCTCCCAACGATCCGTACAGCGAGATCGGAATCGTGACCAGTGATCATAACGCAAAAGACGACATAAATCCTCATTCTTTTACACAGCTTTGATGCTTTTTATCCACAGGGAGATCACCACGCTTTGGTACGCGGAGAAGATAAAGCCCATAGAAGATACTGTAGTGGAATCATGGTATATAGCAAATTCCATTTAGCTATCGTTTAAAATTCAAAGGGAAAGCAATAGTATAATTACTATGCAAATAGCAGGATCCGTGTAGGATCCTTGCGCTTTATTGCACAGTCCGTATAATCTTGCACCCTGTGTGTGATGCCAAACGATTTTTTCCGGCTGTGGCTGGTGGAAGTCAGGATTAACACCTTAGATAGCAAAAACTTTGGGTAGCAACAAGTCTGGCATCAGCTGAAACGCGGTCAGGCTCGCGTCATCTTGGAATTGACTAAGGGTAGTACATTTTATTACAATCC
Source organism: Xenorhabdus sp. KK7.4 (assembly GCF_963876465.1). Classification (NCBI taxonomy): domain Bacteria; kingdom Pseudomonadati; phylum Pseudomonadota; class Gammaproteobacteria; order Enterobacterales; family Morganellaceae; genus Xenorhabdus; species Xenorhabdus sp. KK7.4. Next base: position 134,877 of record NZ_CAWNQF010000100.1, on the reverse strand, counting down.
TGCCTCTTTCTATATATTGATGTTGCGATTGAGGCATCGGTGTCTACTTATTTCCACTGGTCGCCAACGCATTTGCTGAATCAGTTACAAATTTTAAGTTAGGTAGAAATCGCTATGAAACGCACTTTTCAACCATCCGTACTGAAGCGTAACCGTACACACGGCTTCCGCGCACGTATGGCCACTAAAAATGGTCGTCAGGTTCTGGCTCGCCGTCGTGCGAAAGGCCGTGCTCGTCTGACTGTTTCTAAGTAATAAAGCTAACCATTCCACGTGGTTAAGCTCGCTTTTCCGAGGGAGTTACGTTTGTTAACTCCCGAGCATTTCACTTATGTTTTCCAGCAGCCACAACGGGCAAGTTCCGCAGAGATAACCATCCTTGGACGCCTTAATCAGCTGGGGCATCCCCGTATCGGTCTAACCGTCGCCAAAAAAAATGTTAAACGCGCCCATGAGCGAAATCGTATTAAGCGATTAGCCCGGGAAAGTTTTCGTTTAAACCAGCATAAATTACCGTCAATGGATTTTGTGATTTTGGTGAGGAAAGGGGTCGCTGAGCTTGATAACCGTGAGCTAACGGAAACGTTGGGCAAATTATGGCGTCGTCACTGTCGCTTGGCTCGCGCCTCTTGATTGCTTTAATCAGAGGTTATCAGTTAGTGATTAGTCCACTGCTGGGGCCTCGTTGTCGTTTCAATCCTACCTGTTCCCAATATGGCATTGAGGCACTGCGTAGGTTTGGCATGATGAAAGGCAGTTGGTTAACGGTGAAACGCATATTAAAATGCCACCCTTTACACGAAGGTGGTGATGATCCTGTCCCACCTAAAAAAAACGAAGATAACAGAGAACATTAACGATGGATTCGCAACGCAATCTTCTTCTCATCGCTCTGCTGTTTGTTTCGTTCCTGGTCTGGCAGGAGTGGGAAAAAGATCAAAACCCACAACCAACAGTACAGGTCTCGCAGCAAACCAATACGCTGAGTAATGAAGCAGTCAGTGGGCAAGGTAAACTGATCACCGTGAAAACGGATGTGCTTTCGTTGCACATCAATACCCGTGGTGGTGATATCGAAGAGGCTGACTTGCTGGCCTATCCGGATTCCCTCGGTTCCAAGATGCCGTTCAAGCTTCTGGAAACAACCCCAGAGTTTACTTATCAGGCTCAAAGTGGCTTAACAGGCACTAATGGCCCGGATAATCAGGCTGAACGTCCTCTTTATACTGCTGCTCAGAACAACTACGTTTTGGCTGAAGGTCAGGATGAGTTGCGTATTCCTATGACTTATACCGCGCCGGATGGTGTTGTGTACGTCAAAACTTTCGTATTAAAACGCGGTAACTATGCTGTCTCTGTTGATTACAGCATTGATAACGTGACTGACAAGCCATTGCAGATGGCATTTTTCGGTCAGTTGAAGCAGAGTGTTGATCTGCCGAAACATCGCGATACCGGCAGCAGCAATTTTGCCCTGCATACTTATCGTGGTGCGGCTTACTCATCTGATCACGAAAAATACGAAAAATACAAATTTGATGAAATTGAAAGTAAACCACTTTCCGTAACCACACAGGGCGGCTGGGTAGCGATGCTTCAGCAATATTTCGCCACTGCGTGGGTTCCGGGAGAAGGTAAAACCAGCAATTTCTACACCATTGACCTGAAAAACCAGAAAATGGCGATTATCGGGTACAAAGGTGACACCATCAATATCGCACCGAACAGCAAGCAGAACATCGCTTCTACTCTGTGGGTCGGTCCTGAAATTCAGGACAAAATGGCTGCTGTTGCACCACATCTGGATCTGACTGTTGATTACGGCTGGTTGTGGTTTATTTCCCAGCCTCTGTTCAAGTTACTGAAATTCCTGTACGAATTCATTGGTAACTGGGGCTTCTCCATCATCGCTATTACCTTTATCGTGCGTGGTATCATGTACCCGCTGACTAAAGCGCAATACACTTCTATGGCGAAGATGCGCCTGTTGCAGCCGAAAATCACTGCAATGCGTGAGAAATATGGCGACGACCGTCAGCGAATGAGTCAGGAAATGATGGCGTTGTACAAAACAGAGAAAGTGAACCCGCTGGGCGGCTGTTTACCTCTGGTTATTCAGATGCCAATCTTCCTTGCATTGTATTACATGCTGATGGGCTCTGTTGAACTGCGTCATGCACCATTTATCGGCTGGATTAATGACCTGTCTGCACAGGATCCATACTACATTCTGCCATTACTGATGGGTGTGACTATGTTTGTGATCCAGAAACTGTCGCCAACGACGGTCACTGACCCAATGCAGCAGAAGATCATGACTTACATGCCTGTCGTGTTCACTGTTTTCTTCTTGTGGTTCCCATCTGGTCTGGTGCTGTACTACATCGTCAGTAACCTGGTAACCATTATCCAGCAGCAGGTTATTTTCCGCAGTCTGGAAAAACGCGGTCTGCATACCCGCGAAAAGAAAGAGAAGAAAGAAAAGCAAATCGATCTGACCAAGAAATAATTTCTTGAGAAACGGGTCTTTTAAAAAATAAGTAGAAGGCGGTCATTGGCCGCCTTTATTATTTCCATTCATTGGCAAATTGGTAAAAGAGAGAATTCCATGAATACCACCGATACGATAGTTGCTCAGGCCACCCCTCCGGGACGAGGTGGTGTTGGTATCCTGCGTATTTCTGGTCCTAAAGCTGCGGCAGTTGCTGAAGTGGTATTAGGGAAACTCCCGAAACCCCGCTATGCCGATTATCTGCCATTTCGTGATGTAGATAGCTCAGTTTTAGATCAGGGCATCGCCCTTTATTTCCCCGGCCCTAATTCCTTTACGGGTGAAGATGTACTGGAACTTCAGGGGCACGGCGGCCCGGTTATTCTTGATTTACTGCTGAAACGTATTCTGACTATTTCCGGTGTGCGAATCGCTAATCCCGGTGAATTTTCTGAACGTGCTTTCCTCAACGATAAACTTGATTTGGCTCAGGCTGAGGCGATTGCTGATCTGATTGATGCCAGTTCTGAACAGGCAGCGCGCTCTGCAATGAATTCCCTACAGGGAACATTTTCCAATCAGGTTCACCAAATGGTGGAAGAACTGACTAACCTGCGCATCTATGTTGAAGCAGCGATTGATTTCCCTGATGAAGAAATTGATTTTCTTTCTGATGGCAAGATAGAAGCCAAGCTGGATGAAGTGATCGCGGAGCTTGAGCAGGTTCGTTCGCAGGCTCGTCAGGGTAGCCTGTTGCGTGAAGGGATGAAAGTTGTCATTGCAGGCCGCCCGAATGCAGGCAAATCCAGCCTGCTGAATGCGCTGGCGGGGCGTGAAGCAGCGATTGTGACGGATATTGCAGGTACAACTCGTGATGTTTTACGCGAGCATATTCATATTGATGGAATGCCCCTGCATGTGATTGATACTGCTGGTCTGCGCGAAGCCAGTGATGAAGTGGAACGCATTGGTATTGAGCGGGCATGGCAGGAAATCGAGCAGGCGGATCGCGTGTTGTTTATGGTAGACAGTACGACGACTGATGCTATCGAACCCGAAAAAATCTGGCCGGAATTTATGGCTAAGCTACCAGAATCCCTGCCTGTAACGATTATCCGTAATAAAACAGATATGACAGGTGAAGCCAGCGGCATATCAGAAATTAATGGCTACACGTTAATTCGTCTTTCTGCTCTTGCAGATGAAGGGATTAATCTGCTGCGTGATCACCTCAAAGAAGCGATGGGCTTTAACAGTAATACTGAAGGCGGGTTTCTCGCACGCCGCCGTCATTTGCAGGCACTAAATACCGCAGCAGAACATTTGCAGGAAGGGCACCAACAATTGGTATTCGCTCGTTCCGGGGAGTTATTAGCGGAAGAACTCCGGCTGGCACAACAGGCATTGACTGAAATCACCGGAGAATTTACGTCTGATGATTTACTTGGGCGGATTTTTTCAAGTTTTTGTATCGGGAAGTGATGTTCTGATAAATCAGAAAAGTAAATTTCATTGAGCAAATCTGAAATTTTCTGCTTCGTATGTGCTCCGATTTTTATATTTCGGAGCACTACTTATCATTGCTTCTTAAGATAGTGTGTTGATTTTTCTAATCAGTGACACTTGTCTGATACTCGCTCAGTAGGTCGGTTATGGCATGTATATTATCGAACCAGCTCAAAGCTGATTTGTAGTGTCATATCAGCTGCCAGTGTTGTTGGTTTCGGGCCAATAGATTTAGCAAGACTGAGCGCTTTTAGTGCTTCATTATCCATTGCACTATGGCCCGAGGATTGAATGATTTTGGCGGCAGTGATTGAACCATCATCTTGAAGTATAAAGTTGACGGTGACTGTACCTTCCTGCTTCATTCGTTTTGCTTTGCGGGGATAACGCTTATGGCTCTCAATTTCCTGCCGGAGCCTCGCATAGTAATTATCTGACTCACTATTACCCTGACCCACTAAAGGTTGAGAAGTTGTCGCCTGACTCATTCCACTTTGTGAGTTGGCCTGATCAGTGCCATCCGTTTCAAATTCCTCTGGGGTATTTTGGGATGCCTGAGATGACGGAACAGATTTCTTTTCTCTATTTTCTTTCGGTTTTTCTTTTGGCTGTTTTTTAGGTTTTTGAGTTTTAACCGGTTCAGCCGGAGTATCGTTCTTTTTTTCTGTTTGAACGATTTTATCCAGTGCAATTACCGGAGCTGTCGGTGATTCAGCAACAGTCAGAACTGGCTGAAATAATTCAACCGGTTCCGGCTCTTCTGCTAATGCTGAGGCCGCCACCATTGTGATTGAAAAACTTGTCAAAGGAGAATTCTGATTAAGATAATGGGCACTGTCATCGTTCGGCTCTGTATGTCGGTTTAACAGCCATATCAGACTGATATGCAATGAAACAGCGATAATAATACCAACCAGAAAACGTTTACTGAGTGTTTTCTGCGTGTTGATCACTGCGTTGTCTGATATGACTGTATTGAACATACTATCCTCTAAAACTGACTGGTAAGGCTGAGCTTAAAGGTTCTGCCCGGTGCCGGTATCATTGAGCGCGTGAGTGGATCAAGATAATAGCGGTTAGTTAAGTTTGTGCCAGTCAGTTCCATTGATATCGCTGGGGTGATCTGGTAGCTGACATAAGCATCAACGGTAAAGACGGAGTTCCAGCGCATCGGGTTGTTGGATTGCCCTTTGTAAATATCCGGTAAGGCATTCATCAACCATTTTTCATCTTTGTTTTCTGCACCACTGTGATAGAGCATCCTGCTACCCAGCTCCAGTTTTTCATCAAACAGGCGTCCACCGATATTCAGATTAGCGGTATATTTCGGCTGAATGGAAGTACGCAAGTAACCGCCCGGAAAACCACCATCAATACATTCAGGAATGCCATAACGATTCTGGGAATCCATTCTTGCAACGGAGTTATGGTCGCAAACCTTGTTTTTCATGTTGTAGACTAAACCCATATCGGTAAAGAAGCTGCCGTTGTCGTAGCGAGCCTGCAATTCTAAACCTGCCAGTTTTTGTTTATCTAATTGGGCGAAATTATAGGTATTATCCCTGTCGAACACATTTTCAATAACAGTATTGTAATAGGAGAGTTTGACATCAGCATTACGCTCAGCATTCACTAACTGACTGAAATCATAAACTAAACCTGTTTCTATGGTTTTAGCTCGCTCGGGTTTAAATTTCAAACCGATGTAATTTTCTTTAACGCCAGAAAAACCGACTGTATCTTCAAAAATACTGGGCATTTTGACTGCTTCGGCATAACGGGTATAGACGCGGAGATTGTCAGTGATAAAAGCAGTAGCAGAGAGTGTCGGAGCCCATGCGTGAGATTTACGTTTTGGGGCTGGTTCCCAGAGATCGTCAACATAGGGGGTTCTTATGCTATTGGCGTTAACGCCCATTCCGTATTCATATTTATAGGTTTCTTGACCACTGGTTGGATTAATAACCTTTTCATTCATATCCAGTTGTCCATTGAAGTAAGGATTATCATCTTTATTGAGCTTGCCGTTATTCGAATCGTAAAGCCAAGTGAATTTTTCCTGAGCCATCCAATGCCTTTGCCCATTACGTGTTAGGATTTTTTGTGGGTTTATTTTAAAGTATTCATGGAATAACTTGCGGCGTTCTTGTCTCTCTTCTTTACTCATTGGAAAGTTCCGCTTTTCATGCATTTTCTGGATTATGTAAGCTTCTTTTTCGGTAGGTGTTCTCCAATAACTCATTGCATGTCCGATTATTTCTCCCCCTTCTTGATAAAGTCCATCTTTTGCAGCGCGTCGTTCAGTGAGGAAATCATCTTTGGACCAATAGGAAACACGTTTAGCTCCGGCACTGAGTGCCAGCCATGAAGCAGGGCGCCAGTCAAAGTTAAAAGCGAGATTAATTTCCTGTCGCTGTCCTTTTCTTGCTGGAGACTGGAAAAGGTACATATTTTGGGAATTGTATTTATCATTGGAATCCAGATGCTCATGCTGGAAATTTCCCATGAGAGTCAGGTCCAGATTACGGGTTAGCTCAAATTTATTGGAGATATCTACACCCCAACGATTATTTTGAGAATTGGTGAGAGCTGTATTGATTAAGGTTCCATCAATATAGGCGTTTTTACCACTTTTTCCGTTCTCCCAAAGATAGTCTCTGGCAATAGGGCTGCGGGGATATCCACCTGCAGTATTGGTATTACTTGTTGTACGCGTTGTCCATAAATTCATATCGAAATCGATATAGGATTTTTCGGCAGGATGCCATTTATAAGTCAGGTTGGCTGCTTGTTGGCGAACATTAGCCAGTGGCCATTGAGGAACACTATTTTCGTCAGCAAGCACCATTGCCAGCCTTGAAGGCATAATATCGCCGAACTCCATATGAGTATTGCGGAAAGCGAGTTGCAGTGCCTGGTCATCGGTAAAGTACCAGGTGTTTTTGATTAACACTGATTGCATCTCGCTGGAAGTATTGGGAACTTCATTACCGGGGCGATAAATGCGTGCTGCAAAAGGGAGGTAAGGATCTAAACTTGTACGTGCTCCGGTCATCAGTTTCTTATCGGCTTCGGTAATTGAAGCATCATAACGATGTGCCCCCCCCTTACCGGCAAAATAGTTACCTTGCCGGCGATAAGCATAAGCTAGCATCAAGTCAAAATATTCTTGCCGTGTACCTACCGCAATACGGAAGGCATTATCTTTGAACCCAAACAGTTTATTGTCTTTTGAGGAATGCGGAGTGATTCTTAATGCCGAATCGGTTTCAACGTCATTTTGGATAAAATTGGGAATATCACGATAGTCCTGCCCTAATGACAGTGACGGTTTTCTTTCCCTAACTGAATTACTGCTGGTTTCCAGTTTGGTATTAATGCCAAATGTTTCACCTTCCGGCACGACATCATCAATATTGAGTGTTTTGATGGAGACAGCACCACCAACAGAGCCTTTCACCCTGCGATTCAGGGAAGGCCCTTTCTCAATTTCAATGCTGCTGATTAAGTTAGGATCAATATAATTGCGATTATTAGCACCGTTATAGCCACGTCCAACGGTAATCGCCTGTTCCGTTCCATCAATTGTGACGGGAATACGTCCCTGCCCCTGAATGCCACGAATATTGATATCCAGAGCACCGCTATTGCGGGCATCACCGCTGTAAACACCAACTGCCCCTTTAATGACATCAGCAGGGGATGCGCCTTTGTAGCGCTCTATCTCCTTTTTGCCGATATAAATATTGGAGATATCTTTGTCATAAACCGCATCATAACCGGCTTCATCTTTATCTCTGTTATCTGTCACCCGGATTTTACCTAAATCAGCTTTGCCATCTGACGTCGTTGTGGCCGGTTTGGATTCAGCAAACAAAGGAGGGGCTGCCAGTGAAAATGCCAGTGACAGAGCCATTGTGATGGGAGTTAGTCCGGTTTTAATTTGATATGCCATTGATATTTCTTGCCTCAGTTATCATCGCACAAATAAAAAATCATCAGATTTTGATTAAAAAAACTTTTCCAGCCTGAGCAGTACTTCGTTTTTGTTATAGCTGTACATCCAATCCACATTGCTGTGATTGCGTCGGTGGCGGAAAGTCATTGAAGGAGTCATACCTAATATTTCAGCGGCAGGAATTTTGATAGTTGCCGTGTAGATTTGCTCCATATCATGACGCTTAGCATTCAGCATCGGGCTATAAGCGCCAAAGCGCCGATCACGTAAAATGGCGGATAGTGAGCCGTTAATACCGTGATAGATCTGTGTGCCGACTCCTGCCCGGACTCCCCATTGCTGATAGCGGTCAACGGAGTATTGGTTGTTACCGCGATAAGTCCAGTCTCCACCACCAAACAGAGTAAATTCTTTGCTGATGGCGTGGGATATACTAAGAAAAGAAGAGGTCAATTCACCGTCTTTTCTGCGGTAATTGTGTTGATGGCGCAACAGTTTATGCTCAAGTTCAATATTGAGGGCAGTTTGATTAGTCATTCCCCATTGCCATTCTGTTTTGATCCCAGCGGCATGGTAGAAGCGATCACCAGCAAGTTGTTTATATTCAAACAACGGGCTAAAGGAAATATCGTGGTTTCTGTTTTTATAGCTGTAGCCACTGGATAGCTGGAGAGTATTTTCATTCCCATCCTGATAATTACGGTAGTTTTCACCATAAATCAGCCCACGGATAGCAATGCCGTGATGACCATAAAGTTGATGTCTTTGACTTAATGTGGCGTCATAGAACATGCCCCATGCTTTGACAGCTTTTGATACTTGACGCTGGTTAATGCATTTATTTGCTTTGAATCGTAGACAAACAGGCTCCTGATCAGGGGACAGGTTCACATTATCGTTGTAGGAGTAACTCACAGAGAATGAGCCCCGCCAGCTATTTCTCAGCTCTATTGCTGCAAGATAACTGTTGATGTTCTTCAAAACTGATTTTGGTACTTGTTTTTTTTCACTCAGTTCTGAAAAAAGACGTTCAGCTTCCCGATTTTTATAATCTTCAAAATAGACTCGGGCCAGTTCTACTTGAACGCGTGGAAAATCCGGCTGTTGGCTAAGAATTTGTTGGTAATGATAAGTGGCCAGAGCTAAATTACCATCAAAGCGAGCGAGTCCGCCCTGAGCGAAATTCACTAATAAGACATCATGCTCTGATAATTTTTTATAAGCTGTGAGAAAACGTCTTACATCTGGCCATTGCTGGTGATTTATTGCAAGAAATAGCGCCAAACTAACATTGTCCAGATTATTCTCTACCTGAAATTTTTTCCCATCAATGACAATCAACGCAGCATTATTCTCAGCAAAAATAGGGTCAGGTGTAATCAGCTTTTTTTCATTTTCCTGTTGATGATGTTGTGCTGCTTGCCAGATTTCGTGTGAAGTATCTTCATTGGCATATATTGGTAATGAGATGAAAAAAACTATCAATACCATTAATAATATCGGTGTTTTTCTATTATCAGACATCGAAAAATCAGCTCACAAAATCCATGTTATTAGAAATAAAAACAGAGAACAGTGCTAAAAAGTTGGCACTGTTCTCTGAAAAATTAGTAATTACTGTTTAGAGCCGCCAAAAGAGGTATCTTTGGAGCTGTCACCATCAAATTTTGCATAACCAGCCAGACTTGATGCATTGTCACCAAAGAAGTGACCGTGAGTTTCACCTTCAAGGCTTCCTGTTGTAGCAAGACCTACAAATTGCGCATCGGATTTGATTTGAGCATCAATGCCAATTTCCATTGTGTTGTTTGCCATTGAACCAACCAGTGTTTTCTCACCAAAGTCTGCGGTAAACGTACCGGACAGCGCATTATTTCCGCTGTATTGGTTAATACCGGTCACCGTATAGGTTGCTGTGCCATCGGTTGGAATATTGGTGGTAATATCCTTGCCTGCATAATAGACGGTATGAGTTGGGTCATCAGCGTTACCAGTCTGAGACCATTCACCAAAGTAAACTTCTTCATTGGCAACTTTACTGAAATGGAATACTCCCATTCCACCGTGAGTGCCCGGAGCACCAGCCATTGAGATATTGTGAATTCCATTACTGTCAGCAGGTGCCATGCGGGTCAGGCCAGCAAAGCCAGTGATTTGACCACCATAAACGGAACTAATGCCGATACCCGGTTCACCACCTTTGCCACCGTGTGGACCTTTACCGGGTTGAGTTGGGCCAACCTCAACGTATGTTGGTGAACTTACCTGACTCTGACCAAATCCTACTGCTGCGTGAGCCTGTGCCATAAATCCCAAAACGCCTAAAGCGGCGACTAATACCTTAACTTTTTTCATCATTATCCTCATTTAGAGTGGGGGATCCCTCGTTACCCAATCATAAAAATGGCCTGATTTATTGCGCGGGAGGAATGTACATTCTTCAAATGGTAATGTAAATGATAATTATTTTTATTTGATGTTGATTTTGTTGGGGTTTTAATCAGTAATTAACTCAATTATTTGTATTTTAATGATTTTAATTTTTGTTAAGAAGAAGTGGAATTCTGTGATTTTTCTGAAAATGTGATGGGATTAAACCTAATGGTCTACTGTTATTGTGTTATTAACAGTGCGTTTTGACTGAGGAAAAGGCATTTATTTCACTCAGTCAATCTATTAATTTTTTGTATGTATTATTTTGATTGTAATAATTATTTAAATGAAAAGTACTTTCACTGGAACAAATTGTTTTAATTAATCCATTAACCGCTGAGAATGCGTATACACCGTTGCACGCCCCGGTTTACAGAAACCGACTAGCGTCAGATTACATTTTTCTGCTACTTCGATTGCGAGTGAAGTAGCAGCAGAAACGGCAAATAATATTTCCACGCCACAATTGGCAGATTTCTGCACCATTTCATAACTGGCACGGCTGGAAACCAAAACAGCGCCTTGTTGCCAGTCTGTTTTTGAACGCATTCCCAATAGCTTATCTAAAGCAACATGGCGGCCAACGTCTTCACATCCACCAAGTAAATTTCCTTCCGAGTCAATCCAGCCAGCTGCATGGGTACAGCCAGTCAATGAACCGATGTCTTGCAGGAGAGGCAATTGTGCAAGCGCCTGATCCAGATAAGCCAATGAAAAAGTTTGTGTAAAAGGCAGTGGAGTGATGGGGCGGAAGATTTCTGATATTTGCTCAGTGCCACAAATACCGCAACCGGTTCGGCCTGCCATACTGCGTCGGCGTTCTTTCAGTTCAGCGAAACGGCGGCTGGAGAGTTCGATATTGACTTCAATACCGCCGTGGCAGCCGGAAGCTATATCAATCCCGCGAATTTCCTGTGGAGAAGTGATAATCCCTTCAGATAGGGAGAAGCCAATTGCGAAATGTTCGAGGTCTTTTGGACTTGCCATCATGACGACATGGGAAATGCCGTTGTAGACTAAGGCAACCGGTACTTCTTCAGCTACCCAGTCCAGCTTAGGGGTGTGTAAGTGATTTTTTTGTTGTACATAGATGCGGGTAGTGCCACTGACAGCTTGCTGATTTTCTGGCTTTTTTTTATCCATCTGGCTAATTCTCAATCGGCTTCACTTTTCATTTCATTGCCAAGTTTACATTATTTATCCGTAAATAAAAAAAGCATGTTCCAGTGATTAAAATAAATACAGGTTTTTTATATTTTATTTGATATCTATCTATATTAGAAAATAATCTTCATTGACATAAATTATATTCTTATTTGAGTTATAAATGTTGATTTAAATATTTTGTCTTTTATTTTTCCTTTTATTATTTTTTTGTGTGTTTTTAATGTGTTGTTTCTGATTGTTTTTATAATAATTATATTGTTTCTTTTGATAATTGTTATATATGCTTTTAGGTCGTGATGATACAGTCTAGAATGTTTTTATTGTTTATATTTGATGTTTTTTATTAATGAATGAAATTTAAATTACCCTCCTTAATAATAAATTATTTTATCTTTCAGTTATCACATTAAATATTCGTTTAAAGGGTAGTTGTCGCCGTGTCAGACACGTCTTCTTTCTATTAATGAAAGGTGATTTAAGTGAATATATTAGATAAAAATCTAGGTATTACAAAATTAATCTCACAACCTCAAGTGAATGAAAGTGAAAAAGACTGGCATCATACTGTTCTCAGTGATATAGGGGTTCGACTTGATCATGTTGATTTTCCTTGTGTCTTCTCAAAGAGAGCATTCAAAAAAAAGTTATTAAAATTTATCTTCGTAGAGAATGCAGAGAAGAGTGGCATTCAGCATTTAGCTGAAGGGCTTAAAGATTATGTTGAACTTTCGCAGAATTGGAATGGCGATTTAAATACAGCATACCCGCTGATTGTTGCGTTCTCACAAGAAGCAATAAGAGTTCAGTCTATTAGTGATTATCACGCTTTTGGCTGGGACGTTTTGCAGAAATTACATGAAATAGATCCCGAACCCTGGCCGGAAAGTATTAATAAAAATCCCGATTCTTCAGCCTGGTGCATGTGTTTTAACGGTATGCAGCTATTCTGCAATATGAGCAGCCCGGCGAACCAGTCACGTAGAAGCAGGAATCTTGGTGAGCATTTTATTATGGTCATCAACCCACGTGAGCGATTCGATATCGTTGCCGGTAATACTCCGGGTGGTCGTAAGATCCGTGAAAATATCCGTAATCGCATTGATAAATATGATGATGTTCCCCGTTCATTGCAGCTTGGTTCTTATGGTACAGAAGCACTTGAATGGCAGCAGTATGGCCTTCTGGATGAAAATGTGAAGAGAGAAGGTAAGTGCCCGTTTATGTTCAGGAAAAAATGAAGTCAGTATATTTTTTATGAGTTATGACCGAAGGTTAACCTGAAATTTTTTATTGATAATAATGAAAAGGAAACTGTTCCATGATTGATCTTATCGTTTCTCAGGGTCGCATAGCTGATAGGGCAGCACGCATGATAGAAGGCGCTGCTCGTACCGCTGAGGCGTTAAAAAAACACTATGGTATTCAGGGGTATTTTATTGGAAAGAGCGCGCCTCCTGAGAACGATGACTGGAGTGTTAGTCTTCCTCAAGCCCGTGAAACGCTTGTTGAATTGCGTCAGGCAATTGAAGCGAGTATTAAGGGAAAAAACCGGACGTTTATGCTCGCTAATACCTGTTCTGCGAGTCTTGCTTCATTACCTATTGTCGCGCGGGAGCATCCGGAAGCGGTAGTGCTTTGGATTGATGCACATGGTGATTTCAACACACCGGAGACAACAGAGTCAGGTTACCTCGGTGGTATGGTACTTGCTGCTGCCTGCGGCCTCTGGGATAGCGGGCACGGTTCTGGTTTACGTCCTGAACAAATTATTCTGGTTGGTGCCCGTGATATAGATCCACCTGAGCGTGAAATTTTGCAAAAGCAGGGTGTTCGGATAATTCCACCAGCAGAGGCAACACCTGAAAATGTTCTGAAAGCCATTAATGGCGCGCCGGTCTGGATCCATATCGACTGGGATGTTCTTGAACCCGGCTTTTTACCTGCGGATTATTCAGTGCCGGATGGCATGTTGCCATCGCAAATTCAGGCAATATTTGAAGCAATGCCTTTGGAACAGCTTTTGGGAGTCGAACTGGCAGAATTTAATGCTTCGACTGATGAAGAAAAGAACGAAAAAGCGCTTTCAATTATTCTCGATATTGTTGCTCCTGTATTTGAAACCGCAGCAAAAGTGAAATAACAGGAGACGATTTTCTTATGCCTCTCTACAACAGTATTCTTGAGACAATTGGCCGTACGCCTATCGTTAAATTAAATCGTATGGCTCCCGGCCATGCCACGGTATATGTGAAGGTGGAGTCTTTCAATCCCGGCGGATCGGTAAAGGACAGGCTTGCTCTTTCCGTTATCCTTGATGCAGAAGCAAAAGGGCTACTGAAACCCGGCGATACAATTTGTGAATGTACTTCCGGTAATGTTGGCATTGCTTTAGCAATGGTGGCGGCTGCCCGTGGCTACAAATTCGTGGCGGTGATGTCGGATTGTTATTCGGTAGAACGCCGTAAATTAATACGTATGTATGGCGGGAAAGTTATTCTCTTCCCCGGTCATGAAGGGAGTAGTGGTGGAAACCGTCTAGCCGATAAGCTTGCGGCAAAACATGGCTGGTTTCGTGCTAACCAATTCCAAAACCCTGCCAATCCGGCTTATCACCGTGAAACAACAGCAGCAGAAATTCTCAGTGATTTTGCCGGAAAACGGCTGGATTATTTTGTCACGGGTTTTGGTACCAGCGGTACTCTGACCGGAGTCGGTCAGATGTTAAAACTGGCGCGGCCTGACGTAAATATTATTGCTACTGAACCTGAAAATGCCGCTGTGCTGGCGGGTAATTCTTGGAATTTACATCAAATTCAGGGTCTGGCACCGGATTTTATCCCTGACATACTCGATAAAAGCGTTATTGATAAGCTACTGACCGTGGATGAGATATCGGCGCGTGATACAGCCCGTCGCCTCGCTAGGGAAGAAGGCATATTTGTGGGTATTTCCGCAGGGGCGACTTTGGCAACAGCACTTCGTGTTGCTGAAAGTGCACCAGAAAATTCGGTATTACTCGCAATGCTGCCTGATACGGGGGAACGTTATCTTTCCACGTTTTTGTTCGAAGGGATGAATGAAGGATCAGATGATGAGTGGCTGGCATCTCTGTAATCATTTTTGAGGACATTTGATCTGATGGAAATTGTTTAATGAATACAGTTGCATTGATTACTGATGAAGCCAGCTTGCCAGAAGATTATGATATGCCGTTGTTACTCGATGCTTGTCGCACTATCGGGCTGAGCACTGAGATATGTTCATGGCAGGACCAGACTATTGATTGGTCACGTTTTGATGCGGTGCTTTTGCGTTCTCCGTGGAGCTACGTCGATCATTTACCTGAATTTCTGGTCTGGTGTGAACGTATTAGTGTTTTAACAGAACTGCTGAATCCCTTGCCAGTAGTGCGCTGGAATCTTGATAAGTTTTATCTGGCTGATCTCGCGGCGCACGGTGTGCCGGTTGTACCTAGCAGGTTTATTAGCCCCGGTATGAATATCTTACGGAACCTGCGGGCATTTCTTGCTGAGCATACGGAAGCTGACGAAATTGTGATAAAGCCTACTGTAGGAGCTTATTCGAAGGATATTCAGCGCTATACACGACAGCAGGAGGATAAGGCTGTCGAGCACATCACTTATCTGATAGAAAAAGGTTGTCACGTAATATTGCAGCCCTATCTGGCTTCAATCGATAGTGAGGGCGAGACTGACCTGACCTACTTCGACGGTGTTTATAGCCATGCTATCCGTAAAGGTGCTTTGCTTATGTCCGATGGCACAGTGAATTTCCCATTACAGGAATTTCGCAAGGCGCGAGTGGCAGATGAAGATGAACGTGCAGTTGCTTCACTTGCCCTTGATACCGCTGTTCGGCATATGGGGCTTGATCATGCTTTGCTTTACGGACGTGTGGATCTTGTGCGGGATAAAGGTGGTAAGCCGATTGTACTGGAAATAGAAATATGTGAGCCTTCGCTGAACCTGCCCTTTGCTGAGGGTGGGGCGATGCGATTTGCACAGGCTCTGGCTGATCGACTGATAAAATATTCTGCTTAACGGAATAATACCCCTGAGAAGTAAAAGTTTGCTTCTCAGGGGGACAAATTTAGCCCTGATAATCCAGATAACTGAATAAGGCTCCAAGTTTATGGTTGGCCTCTTGTTTATCAAAAGGCTCTAGTGGCTGATGCGGATCCAGTCCCAGTAATTCTAGGTATTCTGCTTCTTCTTCCGTCAGCAGTTTCTTTTTTCTCAACTTGAGTACATTGTTCCACTGCCAGATACCGCCGGAGTCTTCAATCGGGCATGTCCCGTTTCCTGCGGTGACTTTAGGTTGAATGATGTCTTTTTCCAGAACTTTTTCTACTGTGATCTGATGATCCCAGCAGTCACCAAAGTCATATTGGTAGTGAAGCTCACTCCCGACATCACGTAAAAATAGACCGAGACAGACCTGATCATAATTTTCTTCCGGGATCATTATTCCGCCGACCTCAAAACAGAACAGGTGTGCATCTTCCCATCCCATAGCAGCCTGTATCACATCATGCACTTCACTCAGCGTCATCTGGTTACTGAGATGAACCCGGCGCCAGACTGCTGGGCTTGCTTCATCTAAGCTGATTTTAACCACCAGCCCCTGAGGAAGTATTGAGTCTGAGGTATCAGTCAGCCCCATAGCAAAGAGCTGGAAACTGGCTTCTGACAGGTTGTCGAATAAGCCAAACCTTTTACGATTGATGGCAGGGTCGTAAAGCGCGTGAGCCAAATCCAGATATTCATTGGTCAGGCAGCGCTCTTCTGATGAGAGCTTATATTTCTCGATAGCAGCCGAGTAGGTCAGTCGTCCGGCAAAGATGTCTTTGTTGGCATAATAGTAGAGTTTCAGTAAATCTCTGGGTTTTTTCGCTTTCAGTAGATACTCTTCAGGTGGCAGCCAAGTCATCATGAGCGATGATTGCACATTGTGACCGTAATTGGCGTAACCGAGACGGCTATTTTCCTGTCGCTTAGGATTGACCTCATAACTCAGTTTCTGGCTCCATTGCTCAAGATCAAACGCTTCTGGCTGCGTCCAGTCGATGGGAAGTTGGGCTATCCAATACAGTGAATAGAGGTCGAGTGGTGTGTTCTTATTTTGCTGAACGGAAAGGATCCAGGGCAATATCTGTTTTAGCCAGTCCGGAGAAACCGGAGTGAAGTTGATATCGCTGCTTAACTGTTCTAACAACTCAGGAATGGGTTGGTCAGGATCGATATTCAGCATGCTCTCTCTGATGCCTGATTTAAAATCGAGCATCATACTTAGCTGATATTCCTGATTATTCAGCATGACTTTCATCATCATACTGGCACAGTCATTGCCATCCACCTCAGAAGCGTATATTTCATATATTTCAGCGGCTGCCCGTGCTTTATGGTGTGCCATAGCGCGTTTTTTCCATCGCTTCATATAAGACTTCACTGAAGGATGTCGGTTGAAATGGGCACACAGGTTCACAAGCTGCAAATAGGATAAATTTTTCCAGGCCGAAGAAGGGCATTGATCCAGCATTTCAGCACTGGCAAGCGCAATAGATTCTTCAAAATATTGCGTCAGCAGAAGCAAAGCATCAATACCCCATGGATATTGAACGACTTCCGTCAGAATATAAGGCAGTACTTCAGGTGGTGCGACAGAAAAACCACTTTCAAAAACCTCAATGAATTCGATACTGGATTTCAGGTTAAACTCATTAATCAGTTGCCTGATTTTCTGCGGTTTTTGCGGGAAAGGGGTAACATTAGTCTCATCAGGATACTCAGACTTTTCCATCAGCTGTGCAAGATCCGTCCTGATATGAAACTGATATCGCTTCAGGATTGAGATACATAACAGGACATTCTTGTGATTAAGCTCGAAGTTTTCTTTGCAATACTCCAAAACTAATCCAACAGCCTGCTCAAATTGTTCTTTGGTTCCCTTCGGGGAATGAATCGCGACTAACTCTAGTTCTGCGATGGCAACATCAAGCCAGTCTTTAACGGCACCCCTGATATCATCCATCGTTTCTTCAGGGAGTGTTATCACCAGAGTGATCAACATAAAGACATTCTCTGGCTCGGAAAACCAACGTGTTTGCTGAGGGGTTAGCTGCTGTTTCTGCTCAGGCTTTTTGGCGTATTCTTCTATTGCAGAGGATAATGTTTCAGGTGTTATTTTCATCACTAAGCTCTTTAACTATTGAGGGGTGAACTAAAAGAGTGATCATGATTACTGTCAAATCCACCCTTCTGTTTTTTATGAACATGAATAATCTAGATTGTAAACTCAGAATTAGCGGGATTTCATGCTGATGATACCTGTTATTGTTGTCTTAATCGCGCATTTATTCAGTGAATGGATAAGCTGGTAGCTGATTATTATTAACTTATTGATCAATTTACTAAAGATAAAATGGCAGATGTAAATTCTCACCAAAACTCAGTCTTATCATCTGAACGATAAATTCACTCTGGAGTGAGTGGCTTCATTTTATTTGTAGTATGTTGAAAAACTTGTGCTACTTTCATCTACTGATGTTAAACCGGTCTTATACACTCATACATGGAACTCAAGAGTATGAATAAAAAAATAATTTCAGGATGCTATTTTGGACTATTGTTGGTTGCATCCTTGCTGTTAGTGTTTGAAAAAAGCAGTGATATCTATCCTGCACTGATTTCTGTTGGGGTATTCAGCATTCTTTTTGGCCTGACATTTCTGCTTTCAGCGCGCTGGTTATTTTCCGTGGTGTTTACCGGAACTCTTTTCATTATCATCAAATTCCTCAACCAGATAAAAGTTCATTACTACAAAGATCAACTGATGTTTTCTGATTTGAATATTATGCTTGATCCTTCAAATCAGGAAACATTACATCATTATTGGCTGGCAGGTCTGGCTGTTGCAGCTATGCTGGTCTGGCTAATCTTCAATATGTTCCTGAGCTGGAAAAGTGCAAAGCCAGTTCCGGGTATCAAGTGGCGTGGATTAAGCGTGGTACTGGTTGCTGTCGGGGTCTGGGATGTCAATATGACCGTCAGTGCTTACCATAATGAATGGCAGGCAGAGTTGCCAAAAGGGCGCGGAACGATGACTAATATGGTCATGTCAGCCCGGGA
The DNA here is from genome assembly GCF_963876465.1 of Xenorhabdus sp. KK7.4. NCBI lineage: Bacteria > Pseudomonadati > Pseudomonadota > Gammaproteobacteria > Enterobacterales > Morganellaceae > Xenorhabdus > Xenorhabdus sp. KK7.4. The sequence continues at coordinate 116,174 of NZ_CAWNQF010000100.1, read as the reverse complement.
TGCACAATATCAGCCTCCCCAATTTGGAGTATCAGCTGATTATTTTTTGCAGCAGGCAAAAAATGTCTCCCTGCTTGAAGCACAGTCAGAAATAAAACCTGATGTGGTGGTGTTATTACAGGAATCTACGGTCGACCCACATATTTATCAATTACCAACAGGTACCCGATTACCTAATCTCTTTATGTTCGGGCATGATGCCGATGTGAGCGCGCAAGGTTTGCTGCGGGTGCAAACTTTTGGGGGTGGAACGTGGTTATCAGAATTCTCTGTTCTGACGGGACTGGATACAGATGATTTTGGCTCACGTAAAAATGGCGTGTTTTATTTTGTGGTTGATCATTTGCAAAACAGCCTGTTCCGTACGATGAAAGATAATGGTTATTACACCGTTGTACTGACTCCATTCAATAAATCGGCTTATCATGCCGGGCATGCTTACCAGACACTGGGTGTTGACCGCATTATTCAGCCACAAGAGCTGGGTTATCCGGCAAGTATGGATGAGAATTTGTGGAAAATCAGCACACAGGATATGTTGTCTTATGTGAAAACTATTCTGGCTAAGGAAACGGATAAACCCATCTTTATTTATTCTCTGACCATGTATGAACACGGGCCTTATGAAGAGAGCCATAGCGATGATTATGGGCTGGCAGGCAAATTGGATAATTCATCCGCTGTCGGAAAATTCAGTCATTATATGGAAAAAATCATAGCATCAGACCCATCGATCAGAGAATTCAGTGAGTTTGTGGCTAAACGTGACAAACCGACCATTTTTCTCACATTCGGTGATCATCAGCCAAATATCCATTTTAACGATTACGCTTCTACCCTTTCTGATCCGGCACATCTGACGCAATTTACCATGAGGGATAACCTGAAACAGGGAGCACCGATAACGACCGGTAAACTGACCGATATCTCTTTTCTCGGTGGTATGATTTTGGAAAGAGCACGGTTGAGCGTTCCCGCTTTCTATCAGGCAAATATGACCATGCGTCATTTGTGTGGGGGGGAGCTTAACGACTGTCAGGATAAGGCGCTGGTAGAAAGCTATAAGCATTATATTTACCAGCAGTTATCTGTGGCGGGTAAGGAGTAACCACTGTATGGCTATACACTTCGCCGCCGCCAATGAAAGAGGCAACTTGAAAGACGAAGTGTATAGGTTTATCTCAGTGGCGTAATGCGGTAAGCACAGCGCCTATCGTCATTCAGAATATATTCAGTTCGTTCTACTTGTGCCTGAAGAATGTCCCGGAACATTTTCAGCTCAGTACGACAAAAACTCTGGCAGATACTGGCAGCGGCACAGATGGGGCAGTGGTTTTCGACAAATAAAATAGTGCCATCTTCCTGAATAAAATATTGCGCCATATACCCCTCCTGACAGCGGATTTTAACCAGACGCTCAATCTTTTCTTGTAGATCGGCAGCGCCTTTTAGCGCTGTTTTATATTTTTCAGTAATTTCCTGTTCGCGGGATTGGATCACTACATCCAGTGCGGATTCACCTAATTGCTCACGGATAATCGTAATCATCTGAACGGTTAAATCTGCGTGTGTATCCGGAAATTTGGCGTTCCCTTTGTCAGTTAAATGCCAAAGCTGGATAGGGCGGCCAACTCCCCTTGTTTCAGAGCGTCCTTCAACCAGCCCTTCTTTAGCCAGTTTCACAAATTGTTGACGGGCTGCTTCCCCTGTCGTGCCTAAGAGCTTACCGGCATCTGCGGCTTGCATAGCGCCTTGTGTTTTTAACAGCATCAATAACCGTTCACTAACGGATTGTACGGAAATAGTGCTATTTTCCAAGTCAATGCTTGACATATTGTTGAACCTGACAGTAATTTATTCCAAGATTTACCTTGTTTAATTTAACGTAAGATATTTCACAACTCAACCTGAGTTCAGGATAATAAGCATGATAATAACGAAGGAAAATCGCTGGAGGGATCTGTTTTCCAGTAAAAACGCACCCAGTGCAATAGTACTTTCGATCGGTATCGGGCTGATGGCCGCCAATACCTTAATTGCGATTACGCTCCTGCCTTCTGCCGTAAAGGATATCGGTGGATTAAATCTCTATGCCTGGAATACAACGCTGTTTGTTGTAGCATCCATTATTGGTTCCATACTTTCAGCGAGATTACTGCATACATCAGGTGCGAGAAATGCCTATTTGGTTGCTGCCCTGATTTTTTTAATCGGTAGTTTATGGTGTGCTTTGGCGCCAACAATGGAATCCATGCTAGTTGGGAGAACCATTCAGGGGCTTGGTGGTGGATTTTTATTCGCTCTTTCTTATTTGATGATTAATCTGGTGTTTGAGGAATCTCTCTGGCCTAAAGCGATGGCGTTGATTTCCGGTACCTGGGGAGTGGCAACTTTAATCGGGCCGGCTATTGGTGGCATTTTTGCTGAAATGAATGCATGGCGTTATGCATTTGGCATGATGTTACCCGTGATTTTGCTTTATGCCTTATTTAGTTATCGAATTTTACCTCCGAAGCAAAAACAGAAGACAAGCAAAATGGCTTTGCCCATTACCCAGCTGATCCTATTATCTGTTGCTGTACTTGCTGTTTCCTCAGGGAGCCTGTCACAAGATGTGAGCATTAATATTCTCGGTATTATGACGGCAGTAGTGCTGGTATTTCTGTTAGTTCTCTATGAACGTAAGGCTTCGGTGAAGTTACTGCCTGAAAATGCGCTGAGTCTGAATTCACCTCATCTCACCTTATTCGCAACTATGATGCTTTTAGTTATTGGGTTGTCAGGAGATGTTTTTGTTCCCTATTTTTTGCAAGTTCTGCACGAACAGTCTCCTTTAGCCTCTGGTTATATGGTTGCAATGGCAGCAATTGGCTGGACTATTGGGGAAGTAATGAGTGCCAGTTGGCAGGGGGCGAAAATGCGTTTTGCGATTGTAAGCGGCCCTGCTTTTATGCTGGTGGGGATGCTGCTGCTGCTTGCGATGCTGCCTTATAAATCCATAGGTGAATGGCAAATAATATTACCAATCATTCTGGGGCTTGGGCTATTTGGTTTTGGTGTGGGCTTTGGCTGGCCTCATTTACTGACCCGTATTTTGCAGGTTTCCAGTGAGGCTGACAGAAATATTGCCGGTTCATCCATTACAACGGTTCAGTTGTTTGCTACTGCATTCGGCTCTGCACTGGCCGGAATGGTGACCAATATATTCGGTTTTTATCAGCCGGGTGGTCTGGAAGGAGCGGCTTCTGCTTCCCACTGGCTCTTTTTACTTTTTGCCATTGCGCCCATACTGGCGCTATTTACTGCATGGAAATCAGCAAAGATTACCGCAGAGAGCCGATAGAAGCAGATCATCACCGCAGGCAGAGCCTGAAATCCATTACGTATATGATTGCTACATTGGCTTTCCTCAGAAAAGCCAATGTAGACGAAGTAGCGCTATTTCCTCACTTCGTACCATATTAAATTCGGCATTATTAGGTAAATTATTTAGATAATTACGGTATTAGACGTCAAAGGAAAGATAAATATAATATATTGCTGCGATATATTAGAAAATAAACCTAAGGATATTTGATGTTCATGATTTCCAGCCAACCAACGGATGGTTTTAGTACCAGTAAGACATCCCCCCAAAGATACAGCCACTCAATAATAAAGCATATTATTATCCTATTTACGCTGCTTTTGAGCATAAGCAGTGTATCCGCAAAAGAAGTTCGACAGGAAACGACGCTCGTTGAAGTTCCGGCTCTTAGCCAGAGTATTACAGATATACCCAATATCTTGACTAAGAATGAACATCAACGACTGATTCGCCAGCTGGAAAAACTGCGTTCGGAATATAAAGTACAAATGGCGGTTTTGATTGTACCAACGATAGGAAGCGATAGCGTTGAAACCTTTTCTTCCCGCGTATTTGCTGAATGGAAGTTAGGTAGTAAACAGCGTAATGATGGCATTCTGTTTTTAGTGGCATACGATGACCACAAAATGCGGATTACTATTGGTTCTGGCCTCACAAAGCAGCTGCCGGATTCAAAGGTAGCAAATATTCTGAGTAAGGATGCAAAACCGGCCTTCAAAGAGGGAGACTATTACGAAGGGATACGCGCCAGTATTGATTCCATTGGGGTATTGATAAAAAACGCAGGGCAAGAGAAAGCACCGCAGGGTGTATCGAACATTGCTGGCGATAACGACAATATATTAGATAATGTATCATCAGGTGAAGACTTTTCAGCTCCGTTGATCCTCTGGCTGCTTGGTATGGTAATTCTGCCATTGGCGGTGTTCCGTACAGGTGGCTGGTTTAAACGTTTTCTCAAATGCGCCTCAACAGTCGCTGTTATTACGTTTGTACTCAGTCTGGTAGGTGTATTTCCTGCTCTTCCTCTGGGATATTATCTGCTGATTTTCTTCCTGCCAGTTATTCTGGTGTTAATTGTGCTCTTTTTCGGCGCATCATTGGTGGGAGGATTATTTAAACGCTTCTTTGGTGGCTCGGATTCTGCATCTCCTGTTAGTAGTTCCGATATATTCGTCGAAAATGCAGAGCTTTCTGATAATAAAGACATTTTCACTGGTGGTGGCGGTAAGAGTGATAATAAGGGTGCCTCAGATAGCTGGTGATTTATTTGGTTAGGAATACAGCATTGATGAATAACTGTAATTTATCTACTGTTGGGATATGAAATTTTTATTTTTGTGATCTTAGCCAAAATAAGTAGATAAAAGCTCTTTTTTTTTTGCTTTTTTCCGGAAGCTGTCAAGAGAATATAAAGGGTTATTTTTAGTCAGTCATATTTTATGGCTGGCTGAAATGAATTTTTTTACATTTTCTTTTTTACAAAAAGGGCATGGATATGAAAAAAGTTTTTTTGTTGTCTTTGCTTACATCAGGATTGGTGGTGGGTTCTTTTGCTTATGCTGATTCACAAAACGCTTCCATTGGTTATGCACAAAGTAAAGTAAAAAATTTCAAAGATATTAAAGGGGTAAATCTCAAGTATCGATATGAATGGGATGACCCTGTCAGTGTTATTGGCTCTTTGACCTATATGGCAGGCAAGGGTGGTTTATCTAATAAATCAGAGACAAAAGGTCTGACAAAACATAAAGGTGATATTAAATACACCTCATTCCTTGTTGGCCCGGCGTACCGAATAAATCCTCAGGTGAGTTTGTATGGCTTAGTGGGATTGGCTTATACAAATGCTAAGATTAATTTCGAGCGTGATAAAGTTAGCGGTGATATATCCAAGAAAAAAGGTTCTTTTGCGTATGGTGCTGGTGTTGAAATTAATCCCATAGATGATTTCGTGATCAACTTGGGTTATGAAGGTACTACGTTCAAAATAGCGGATATGAACAGCCCTATAAATGGATTTAATCTTGGAGTAGGTTACAGATTTTAAGCCCGATATTCTCCCCGCCATCTGGCGGGGAACTATTATTGTTGGGAAATGGGGTGCTTCAATTCAATCTCAGGGGAATCTGGTAAATAACGACCAGAGCTACTTAGCTGTCACGAATATGATTAATATTCCGATTTATTTCATGGCGTATCTTGTTCGCAAATATTTCTTTTTCCTGTAATGTCATTTTCTGTTCATACTTGCTAAAGAAATCATCCGGTGAATCAAATAGACCTAAATCCTGTACTATTCCGGCCCGTTGAATATACGTGCTATTATCTCCATGCCATTCAATAGGCGCATTAGCTAAATCATCAATTGCCACACCATAGCCTACAAATTTTCCTTTATGAGTTGCGTATTTTTTCTGTAGCGAAGTAAGATAGCCTTTATCTAAAATGATACCTTCAAAGTTTAGCCATTGCCCATTAATATAGACTTCAACCCATGTATGATAAATCTCCTGCGGAGCCATTTCATATATTTCCCCTAGCATAATTCCGTATTGTAGTGATTTATCAATGGTAAAGCCGTGTAAGCGACAGGGAAGGCCTAGCGCACGAAGAAGAGCCATAAATAAAATAGATTTGGTATTACACTGACCATAACCCATTTGTAATATTTTTGACGCTGTAAGTGAATCATCCTCATTAAATCCAAAAGTAATATCATCTTTAACAAAATTATAAATTACTTTTATTCTTTCAGTCTGAGCCAGGTTTAGCCAGCCTTTCTCGGTAATTAAATGCTGAATATTTTCGGCATAAAAATCTAATAAAGCTGTGCATGAAAGATACTGTTTCATTACCTATTTTCTCCTCGTTTAAATTACTTAAGACTAAAAAACTTATGAGGAGAAAACTTTCAAAAATCCGCTGATTTTTTTCGCGAAGCTTGGTTTTATACCCATCAACTTTCTGGTGGTGGAGGTAAGGTGTGAAGCACTATCAAAACCACATTGCATGGCAGCATCTGTTACTTTTTTACCTTTGGCAATTAAAAATAGAGCATTAACAAGCTGGTGAAAAAGAATATAACTTTTTAGATTTCCCCCTGTTTTTTCAGAAAAAAGATGTGATAAACGACTTGGGGAAAGAGGTATTTTTGCTGATATATCAAGGACACTATGATAGGTTTCTTGTGAAAAAATTAGGTGACCTAATATAGCTTTTAAACGGTTATCACCTATTGTGTGATTAAGATTGCAAGTTTGTGTCAGTGCCTTTTTATGTAGATTATCCCAGTGTACGAGATAAGTTTTTTCCTGCAATGAAGTATATTGAGCTGATATTGCCCTACACTCAGATGCTAATTTATTGTAATCCAATACTACATAATTTATTTTTCCATTTATTAACTGATGCTTTAAACACAATCCTAAAGGAGATGTATGGTTAATCAATGTCAGCCAATAAAACCTGTTATTCAATGTAACATCATGAATGACATCGCTATTAATTAAAATCGATTTAGTTTGTAAAGTTTGCCCAGAAATAGTAACCGTTATGGGTTTGCCATCTAAGGAGATCAGTAATTGCAGAAAAGTGTGCTTATGAGCATTAGTATCAATATCTGTTCCGATGAGTGTTAGATGATCTTCAGCTGCAAATGCTGTTACAAATGGAACAGAAGACATATTTTATGACCCCTTAGTAGAGCGTATTTATATTATGGGTATTACCATAAACCATAAGTTTATTACCAGAAAATACGGCACGAATTATCAGAAAGAAGCCGTTCGTGCCGTGATATTTTCAGGTTAATCCGCTAATAACGCGGCCCAGATTGCCTACTATTAATGTAAGAAAAACAAAGCACTCCTATTGCCAGAACAAGACAATAAACGATAATCGGCCAGGTAGTGGTATTGGAAAAAAGAGTAATAGTGAGCGTTCCACCAATTCCCAACAACACTCCACCCAGACAGGAGTAGAATGCCGTTACCGTTCCGGCCATATGATCAAAACCCTGTAGTGCACCATTAGGTGCGACGGCAATTGCTATAGCGATTCCAACTCCGACAAGCCACATCGGGATAATGAAACCCAATACTGAATTAGGTATGAAAGTTTCTCCGGCTGATAACAACAATGCTCCTGCTATCAGGCAAAACATACCCATTCGTAACGTATTCAGTAGCCCCCAGCGTACGATCAAATTTCCCACACTTCGCGCAGCTATCATCATTGCGATAGCCACTGTGGAAAACAGCAAGCTGAAAGTAATTTGTGATAATCCTTGCCGGTTCATCATTACCCATGGAGCGGTTGAAAAGAAGACGAAGAAGCTCCCTAGACCCGCACTGTAGCAGAATGTGTACAGCCAGAAATTCATGCTTTTTACAGGAAGAAGTAGCTGCGACCATTTTAATGCTGCAGTCCTTTGTTGCCGCGTTTCTGGGCAGAATACCCCGTACACAATAACCGTAGCTGCCATAGCCATTCCCAATAAAACAAAAATTGCGCGCCAACCCAGCCAGACATCAACCAGTGTTCCGAGCAAAGGCGCTATAGCCGGAACCATGGCAAGCATAGAGCCGAGTAAGCCATAGATAAAGTTGATTTCTTTGCGGCCAGAATAAATATCGCGCACAGCGGCGAACATCGCTACGAGACACGCTGAAGCTCCGCAGGCCTGAATAATTCTGAAACCCAAAAAAATTTCTGGTGATGAAGTGATGGCAAGGCCAAATGAAGCTAACGTATAAACAACTCCACCACTAAGTAAAACCGGGCGGCGACCGAACCTGTCTGACAGCGGGCCAAAGAGAAGCTGACCGACTCCAAATAGGATCATGTATACCGTCAACGTCAGTTGGATTGTTCCTGCTCCGGCACCAAGAGCATCAGCGATGAAAGGCATTACGGGCAGGTACATATCCATCGCCAGCGATGGCAGTAAATTAAATGGAGATAACAATAATATTGTGGCGGTAAGAGAATATTGCCAGGAAAAATCTTTTGTGTGCACGAATCCATCTCCTAAAGTTAAGGATTTGGCGGCGTGCTCATAGAATTGATAGGTTCTTGAGGACGCCGCAACAATCGAAAAAACGAGGATTGCTGCGGCTTATCTATCTGTTGTGTATTCGTTGACCATTCTCATCGGGTTATCCTGTTAATTTGAGAGACAAAGAGTCTTAAATTACGATGGATACTTTATAGACGATAATTCATTTTTTCTAACTATTTTTATCTAATTGTGATAGGCACGGCATTTATCTGTTCGTCGTGATTTGGTTGTAAATTCTGCTGTAATAATTCAACGCATTCTTGTGCACCACGCTTAAGCGCATTTCCTTTCAGGCACACAACATGTATAGGTAATACTAATCCATTTTTTGTATTACGGAATTCCAGTTGTTTCAGTGATCTGTCAATTAATTTTTCTTTAATGAGAGAGTAAGGAAGATTTCCCCATCCCATACCTGCTTCAACCAGACCGAGTGCCATCGAAAAATTATCTGTGCGCCAATATTTCGTTGCGACCTGAGTACGAAGATCACTCGGTTCACGGTGATGACTGGCAATAATAATCTGCCGGGTTTGGACTAAATCCTCAATATAAAGGGAAGTCTGATGAGATAAAGAAGGGTGAGATGATGAGATTGTTGCAATAAATGATTCATGACCAATGCAATAAATTTGTTCCTGTGGATTAACATGTAACCCGCCAAAAACTAATGCCAATTGAATACGATTCTGGTGCAGTAAAGGCAGAATATCGTCCTGAGGAGCGGTAATAATCTCAACATTCATTAATGGATAACGTTGATTAATTGTATGCAAAGCAAGGAATAATTTTTGTGGATTAACTCCCGTAGATACACCAATCGTTAGTGTACTCTCGACTCCTTGCGTCAATTCATGTGAAAAAACATTAAGCTGCCGTAAGTTATCGACAATCTCCCGCGCGTAAGGAGCCAAGGTTTTTGCTTTCTCAGTCGGTACAGGTTCCCGGCTTTTTCGATCAAATAAGGCAAATCCCAACTCCGCTTCAAGATTAGCGATTGCCATGCTAACCGCAGAGGGAACCCGGTGTAGTGTTCTGGCTGCGGCTGAAAATGAGCCTTTATCTAATACTGTCAGGAACACGAGTAAGTTGTCGCTGGTGAATGGCATATCTAACCTTTCAATAAAACTGATAGTAGTTAACTTTTATTATCACGTTTATTGATTTAACTTGCCAGTTTCAAAATAACAGCACAAAAACAGGTTTCGAATAAAATATGCAGGGCATTAAACGTAAAGTGGTTTTCATTACTGCTTATGAAGTTATCGGCTGGATGATTTCATCGCTGACACTCGCTTTCTTATCCGGTAATTCGGCGGGCGTTACAGGTCCCCTGGCTCTGGTCATTACAACCATCGCGGTCAGTTGGAATTTTATCTTTAATACATTGTTTGAGTTCTGGGAATCGCGTCAGCAATCACGCATCCGGACATTCTGGCGTCGAGTCGTACATGCTGTTTTATTTCAGCTAACTTTGGTTATCTTCTTAATCCCGCTTATTGCATGGTGGCTTTCAATCAGCTTACTTCAGGCGCTCATACTGGATTTCGCACTAATTATTTTCATCCCTATCTATACGTTCTTTTTCAACTGGGCTTTTGACAAAATTTTCGGATTGCCCAAATCCGCTCTTCCACAGGAAGAAAGCGTGCTTCGTTAGGATAACAAAAGCCAGTAATACTCAGATATTACTGGCTTTGTGAAATGTTGTGAGAGGTTATGAAACGTTATTCAATATTTTGTATTTGCTCACGCATCTGCTCAATCAACACTTTCAACTCAATCGCAGAATTTGTTACATCGGAATTAATTGATTTTGATGCCAGCGTATTCGACTCGCGGTTAAATTCCTGCATCATGAAATCCAGCCGACGGCCGACGGCTTCTTTCTTTTTCAGAATATTACGTGTTTCTTTGATATGTGCGTCTAAACGATCCAGCTCTTCCGCTACATCAATACGCTGAGCCAACAAGATAAGCTCTTGCTCAAGTCGGTTATTTTCTAATTGGATCTGGGCTTCTTCCAGCTTAGTTTGTAAACGCTCTCTTTGCCATTGCAGGATGGCCGGCATCTGTTCACGAACTTTACCCACTTCTACTGTTACGGCATCTAAGCGCTTCTCGATCAGCGCCTTAAGTGCCTGACCTTCAGTTTCACGGCTTTGGATAAAGGCATCCAGTGCCAGATCGAGTTCTGCCAGCAGTTGTGCGCTGATGGCATCGAGATCCTGTTCTTCGGCAGACATTACACCCGGCCAGCGCAGAATATCGACAGGGTTGATTTCCCCTTCGTTGCTCTGTTGTTTGATCCAGCCAGCAGCTTCAACGAGCTGTTTTGCCAGCTTTTCATTAAGAATCAGTGTGCCCTGAGTACGGGTATCCAGTTCAAAGCGCAGGTTACACTCCACTTTGCCGCGAGTCAGGCGGGAACGAATACGCTCACGGATGACGGGTTCCAGACTTCTGAATTGCTCCGGCAGACGAATGTAAGTTTCCAGGTAACGTTGATTGACAGAACGCAGTTCCCAGGCCGCGTTTCCCCAGTCTCCCTTGATATCTCGCCGCGCAAAAGCGGTCATGCTACGGATCATAACTCATTCCCAATTTATAAAATGATGAAAGATTATAACGCTCCATGCAGATGCAGGATAGGCATTCGCCACGTTAGGCCGTATAATGCGCCCCCAATAAAGTATTAACAGCGGAGAGAACACTATGAGCCAGATAGGAATGCGTCCGGCAGGAAGAGCAGTAGAGCAGGTTCGTCCTATTACAATCACCCGTAATTACACTAAACATGCGGAAGGCTCAGTTCTGGTTGAGTTTGGGGATACCAAGGTGTTATGTAATGCCTCCGTTGAAGAAGGGATCCCCCGTTTCCTGAAAGGTCAGGGGCAGGGCTGGATCACAGCAGAATATGGAATGTTGCCGCGGGCGACAAATACCCGCAATGCCCGTGAAGCAGCAAGAGGCAAGCAGACTGGCCGTACAATGGAAATCCAGCGTCTGATTGCCCGTTCATTGCGTGCGGCAGTCGATCTGAAAAAGCTGGGTGAATATACCATCACGTTAGACTGTGATGTTATTCAGGCAGATGGCGGCACGCGTACTGCCGCGATTTCCGGCGCATGTGTGGCTCTGGTAGATGCACTGAATAAACTGGTTGCTGATGGCAAACTGAAAGAAAGCCCGCTGAAATCAATGGTAGCAGCTGTTTCTGTTGGTATTGTTGAAGGTGAAGGCCGTTGTGATTTGGAGTATGTAGAAGACTCTGCGGCTGAAACTGATATGAACGTTGTCATGATGGATGATGGCCGGATGATTGAAGTTCAGGGTACGGCAGAAGGTGAGCCATTCAGCCATGATGAACTGCTCTCATTGCTTTCCCTTGCAAAAGGGGGATTGGAAACTATTTTTGCGGCGCAGCGAGATGCGCTAGAAAAGTAAATAGATCAGGCGGCTGAAGAGTCGCCTTTTTTATGTCTGTAATAACAGCAACAAGAATGATAATAATGCACAAAAGGAGAAACCCATGAAAGCCTATCAGCGCGAATTTATTGAACTGGCACTGAAAAAGCAAGTGCTGAAATTTGGCGAGTTTACGCTGAAATCCGGTCGTAAGAGCCCATATTTTTTCAATGCGGGTCTTTTTAATACCGGACGTGATTTGGCATTGATTGGTCGTTTTTATGCTGCAGCATTACAGGATAGTGGTATCCCGTGTGATCTGCTGTTCGGGCCAGCTTATAAAGGGATCCCAATTGCAACGACAACCGCTGTAGCATTGGCGGAGCATCATGATATTGATATGCCTTATTGCTTTAATCGCAAAGAAGCGAAAGATCATGGGGAAGGCGGAACGCTGGTCGGTAGCCCACTACAAGGCAGAGTTGTAGTGGTAGATGATGTGATAACAGCCGGAACTGCGATTCGTGAATCGATGGAAATCATCAAACAACATGGTGCAACGTTATCTGGCGTTATTTTGTGTCTGGATCGTCAGGAGCGCGGGCGGGAAACACTTTCAGCAATTCAGGAAGTTGAACGTGATTACCAGTGTCAGGTCTTCTCTATCATTACTTTAAATGACTTGATCACTTATCTGCGGGAAAATCCGGAAATGCAGTCTCATTTGGAAGCTGTGGAAGCTTACCGTCGCGAGTATGGTATCTGATTGATAAGTTCTGCCGTAATAGCAGGCTAAAAAAAATCCCTCGCCCAATGGTGGGCGGGGTGAGTAGTAGAAATAACATTCCGTATATAATATGGCTGGAATGTCATTACTGAGCGATTGGGTAGTCAACTCAGCTAGCCAAATCATGTTAACACAAATTAATGTAAAAAAACGCCTGTTATCAAATTTCTATCATGAAAAGTGGTAAGCGTGATTTATTGTAATTGCGTTAATATCAAAGGCCAGCGCACTTCAAATTCTTTCGTTGGTCGATAACGAAATTCAGAGCGAACGAAGCGAGAGAGCATTCCTTCACAAAAAGCCAGCAATTGTGATGCCAGTACGGTTTCATCATAACTGAAACCCTGACCATCCCGTATTTTCTTCTCTTTTAAGATCTGACGAAGCTGTACTTCAATGCGTTCAAACAGCTGGTTAATGCGGCTTTGTAGCTTGTCCTGCTCAAACATCAGGGCATGGCCTGTCATGATACGGGTCAGCCCCGGGTTTTTTTCTGCAAAGCCTAAAATCAGCATCAGGATTAACCGGAGTCGGGGAATAGTCTCTTTTTCATCCTGTAGGATGAGATTGATACGTGAAATCAAAGAGTCTTCAATGAACTCGATCAGGCTGTCAAACATCCGGGTTTTGCTTGGAAAATGACGATAAAGTGCGGCTTCAGAAACACCGACGTTGGCGGCAAGTTTTGCTGTGGTAATACGCTGGCTGCCATCGCTGGATTCAAGCATATGTGCCAGTGCCTGCAAGATTTCTTCACGTCTGTTTTTCTTTTTTGTACGTTCTATTTCTGCCATGTCTGGTAATACCCCTGCTAAGACAGCAAAATATCTATACCTTTCGCCTTTCAAGCTGCCTCTTTGTTGGCTGCATTCATTCACCCCGGTCACATAGTTATCTATGCTCCCCGGGATTACTGAGAGGCTCCTGCCTCTCACCGGAGGCCAGCCTTTGGCTGGGCAAATTCGTTCCCGACGAATTTGTCATTCCCTTGCAGCCGCGATGCAACTTGAAATCCATTGGGTATAAATCGCAACTCAAAACTGATTGGGTATACATTTTGCCCATACAAAGATAGGCAAAAATATAAAAGTGGGTTAATGGTATCAGGCGTTAGGAAAATTATTGACGACCGGAATGACCAAAACCACCACTGCCACGTTCACTGCTTTCAAAATCTTCTACCAAGTTAAACTCAGCCTGAACAACGGGGACAAGCACCATTTGTGCAATGCGTTCACCCGGTTCAATGACGAAGGTCTTATCTCCGCGGTTCCAGACAGAAACCATCAGCTGCCCCTGATAATCAGAGTCAATCAGCCCGACTAGATTACCCAGTACTACCCCGTGTTTATGACCCAGACCAGAGCGGGGAAGGATGACCGCAGCGAGTTGTTCATCCGCGATATGGATAGCAAGCCCCGTGGGAAGAAGTTCAGTCTGACCGGGAGCCAGTTCCACTGCATTATCCAGACAAGCACGTAAATCTAAACCCGCAGAACCAGGAGTAGCGTAAGTCGGTAAAGGAAATTCTTGTCCGATGCGGGGATCAAGGATTTTAACGTCGATTTTTTTCATCATAGCGTTTGAATATCTCGTCTAATAAGCGGTGGCTGAGTTGTAATTTACCACTGTGCGGTAAATTAGTGCTGCCATCATGCCAGAACAGCTGTAATGCGTTGGTATCACTGTTAAAGCCATGTTCAGCCAGCGATACATCGTTCGCGCAAATCAGGTCCAGATTCTTCTGCCTGAGTTTTCCGCGGGCGTATTCTTCCACATTCCGGGTTTCGGCTGCAAATCCAACGACAAAGGGGCGATGTTTTTCCATTGCCGCAACACTCGCTACGATGTCAGGATTTTTGACTAATGTATAGGTGATTTCATCACCCTGTTTCTTGAGTTTTTCAGTTGCAGTCTGCTTGAAGCGATAATCAGAGACGGCAGCACAGCCGATGAAAATATGCTGTGAAGCAGCCGTTTCCTGTACTTGTTTGTACATTTCCAGTGCGCTGGTGACATCAATACGTTTGACGTGCAGAGGCGTCGGCAAATTAACAGGGCCGGTAATCAACGTGACTTCCGCACCACGTTCTGCCGCTGCCTGAGCGATAGAAAAGCCCATTTTTCCGGAGCTATGATTAGTAATAAAACGGACAGGATCTAATGCCTCACGAGTCGGGCCGGCAGTAATTGTGATTTGAAGGCCCACAAAATCTCTGACAGGGTTTAAGTGCTGAGTTGCCCGCTCGACGATCTCCATCGGTTCAATCATTCTTCCCGGCCCTACATCACCACAGGCCTGACTGCCTTCATCCGGACCCCAAATCAGCACATTACGCTCTCTTAGTATGTTGAGATTATGCTGAGTAGCTTTGGCCCGGTACATTTGCTGGTTCATTGCAGGAACAACTGCCAGAGGTGCTGCTGAAGCCAGGCAAATAGTCGTTACTAAATCGTTTGCCATACCAGCACTTAAACGGGCCAGCAGATCGGCGGTAGCAGGGGCAAGAATGATCAAGTCAGCCCATTTCGCCAGTTCAATATGCCCCATAGCCGCTTCTGCCGCTGGGTCTAAAAGATCAGCAGAAACTGGATGACCTGAGACGGCCTGTAATGTCAGAGGAGTAATAAAAGCTTCTGCTGCTGGTGTCATCACTACGCGCACTTGTGCACCGCGATCGCGTAAACGACGTACCAGCTCCGCTGTTTTATAAGCAGCAATACCGCCACTGATACCGAGCACAATCTGTTTACCAGAAAGATGCTTACCAGAAAGTTCGTTGCCGGAAAGTCCTGCCATTCTGATTGTCCACCTGTAAGTTACGATTACCAAGATTCTATCATAAGAAAATAAAGTACTGAGAATATGGAGCTGAGAACGCCTCTGTTTTGTGATGACTAAATGACAAGTTTGCGAAGCGTTACGCAAAGCATAAGAATGGCTCTGGCGGTTGTTTTTTCATCATGAGATATTAGCGATGTGAGTATCGGCAGTATGCGCCATGATGGCTGTTCACCAGACACAGGATAAGTAAAAAGGGGGAGCGAATGGATATCACGATGGTGGAAAAAAGCGATGAAGTGAATTCAGATCTTGCTCCCCGGGAGAAACTACTGGCATATGGTGCGGTTGCCCTGACGGATGCAGAGCTGTTAGCGATATTTTTACGCACAGGAGCCAGAGGTGTGCCTGTTGTACAAATGGCTGAGCATCTATTGCAATCATTCGGTTCCCTGTACCATCTGCTTTCAGCTGATTATGCTGATTTTTGCTCACATAAAGGTATGGGATTATGCAAATACGTGCAGTTACAAGCCGTCTCTGAACTGGCAAAACGTTTCTTCTCCAGCCAATTTATCCATGAAGATGTGATGAGCAGCCCGGTCGCAACCCAAAATTATTTGCAGGATTTATTAGCCTGGCAGGATCGGGAGATTTTTGTTGTCCTGTTTTTGACAAATCAGCATAAAGTCATTTGTCATGATGAAATGTTTAAAGGAACGATAAACAAAGTTGAAGTCCACCCGCGTGAAATTGTAAAACAGGCAGTTAAAGTAAATGCTGCATCCATTATCCTGGCCCATAATCATCCTTCCGGTAACCCGGAACCCAGTCTGGCTGACAAACTGGTAACAGAAAAAATCATTGAGGCTTGTGATTTAATCGGGGTTAAAGTTTTAGATCATATTGTTATTGGCAAACAATATTGTGTTTCATTTGTAGAAAGAGGCTGGATTTAATACGGTTTTTGCACGAACCGATCAGATCTTAGCTGTTCGGGACTTGAGCATCGGCGAATGAGGGCGTATACTACGCCACCTTTGAGGATCTTGGGCCTGGCGAGAAGAGCCTATCTCAGTGAATTTTTTGCTGAGAAATTGTGAGTCTTTTCAGCAACGTTTTTTATCAGTAAAGAAAATTTGCTGAGATGGGCTCCTAAGCCTGACGAGGCGGCCATACCCAATACAAAGCTCGAGCTGAATTGATTTTTGGAGAATAGACATGTCCCGAGTCTGCCAAGTTACTGGCAAGCGTCCTGTGAGTGGCAACAACCGCTCTCACGCATTAAATGCGACCAAGCGTCGTTTTCTGCCTAACCTGCACTCTCACCGTTTCTGGGTTGAGTCTGAGAAGCGTTTTGTAACTCTGCGTGTAACTGCTAAAGGTATGCGTGTGATCGACAAAAAGGGTATCGATACAGTTCTTGCTGAACTGCGTGCCCGCGGTGAGAAATACTAAGGAGCTGAAAAATGGCTAAAGGTATTCGCGATAAAATTAAGCTGGTTTCTTCTGCTGGTACTGGTCACTTCTATACCACTACGAAGAACAAGCGTACTATGCCTGAAAAACTGGAAATGAAAAAGTTTGATCCAGTTGTTCGTCAGCATGTAATGTACAAAGAAGCTAAAATTAAATAATTTTAGTGGATTGAAAAAGCCCAGCAAATTGCTGGGCTTTTTTATGCCTGATGCAATTGAAACCTTCATATATTTAGATGGATATGGTTACTCGTGAACGTAAACGGTCGTTCAGTTATACTACGTTTTTTTGATATATGAATCGTCAGGCGTGACTCTGAAAATGACTAGAAAAACCTTAAATATCTTACACACAGAATCATCATGTGGTTGGGGAGGGCAGGAGATTCGTATTCTGACGGAATCTCAGGGTATGATGCGCCGTGGACATCATGTGGTTATCGTTTGCTGTCCTACTTCTACACTCTATCGTGAGGCTCACCATTATGGTGTTCCTGTTGTGGCATTGCCGATTGAAAAAAAACGCTTCTCATGTTTTACAGCAATGCGCCGCTGGTTAAAGGCTGAAGGCCAACGGTTTGATGTCATTAACACCCACAGTTCGACTGATTCCTGGCTGGTAGCTGCGGCGAGTGCCACATTAAAGGGCATGCCCCCGATAGTCCGGACCCGACACGTTTCCACCAATGTTTCAACGTCTATAGCGACCCGCTGGCTTTATTTGCAGTCTAGCCGCCATATCGTGACGACTGGAGAAAAGTTGCGCCAGTCTCTGCACACAAACAATCGTTACCCTTTATCCCACATGACATCTGTTCCCACAGGCATTGATCTGACCCGTTTTCATCCTAAAAATAAACAGGAGTGCCGTCAACGTATTGGAATTGCAGATAAACCGACAATTGGGATTGTGGCAACAATGCGAACCTGGAAGGGGCACCGCTATCTGTTGGATAGCTGGAAAGCACTCCATAAACGCTATCCGGAGTGGCAATTACTGTTTGTTGGCGACGGGCCACAGCGAAAAAATCTTGAACCATGGGTTAAGCAGGAAGGCCTGACGGATAGTGTTATCTTTCTTGGCAATCGGCAGGATGTACCGGACTGTTTAAACTCAATGGATATTTTTGCATTGCCTTCTTTTGGTAACGAAGGAGTACCGCAAGGTATTATGCAGGCAATGGCCTGTGGTTTACCGGTCATATCGACATCGGTTGGCGCGATTTCTGAGGCTGTGATTGATGGTGAAACTGGCTATATTATCGAGCCTAAGTGTGTCGAACAATTAACTAATAAGTTAGAATTACTAATAAGAAATGCAGAACTACGTTTACAGATGGGAGATGCCTCACTGAAACGGGCAATATCTGAATTTGGTATGGATAATATGCTGGATAAAATGGAGTCTATATTTATTACCAGTGGCAGAAAATAGTAATTTATGCTCTTATCATTGCTTTATCAAATACAGCATGAATTATTATATTAAAGCAAAATTGATAGTTAGTTTCACCAATACATATTAAATAACCTTGACCTCGGCTCTTTTGAGTAATCTCTTTAATGGATAATTTTATAATTCATCATTATGCAGCCTAAAAATATTTTGATCATCAATATTGCACGTTTTGGTGATACATTACTCGTCACACCAGTAATTCGAGCTTTGAAACTAAGCTGGCCGGAAGCCAATATTGATGTATTGGCGCATAAAAGAACAAAAGAGATTCTTGAGAATATTGATGAAATTAATTCAATAATTGCTTTTTCAAAAACAAAAGCGAAGTGGAGAGGATGGTTTTCTCGTCATAGCTATGATTTGGCATTGGTATATAGTAATGATGAGCCATTGCTACAATATGCCAGAAGAAAAGCGAATGTCGTTGTTTGTTTTTCTGAACATTCCAGTCAAACTTTAAATGAATTATCTGTAGAAAAACCGCAAGAGCTTATGCAGGCTCAGCAGGAAAGAGCGTTATTAGCGAATGCCCTTGGTATTGCGATCCATGACTGGCGTTTGAAATATTGCGTGAGTCCGAGTGAAGCAGAGTATGCCCACTCTTTTTTACATCTCCACGGGCTTGAAGATAAATTAAGGATTGGCTTCCAGCTACAAAGTTTTCCAGCGAAATCTTATCGTGACTGGCCAGTAGACTCTTTTCATGAACTAGCTGAACGAATTTATTCTCATTACCCGTCAGCTTCTATTTTACTACTGGGCAGTCAGGATAGTGCTGAAGTGGCAGAACGCTTGTCTGAGCAATTAGGCGCACAAAGGTGTATATCTCTGGCTGGAAAAACGACGATGCGTCAAAATGCGGCGATTATAAGTCAACTGAGTTTATATGTTGGTGTTGATACGGGAACAACGCATTTGGCCGGAGCATTGGGGATACCAATGGTTGCTATGTACCATAGCTTTCACCCCGGTCGCTTTCTTGCTCCACAACAGCATGCAAAATTGGCTGTCATCGAGCATCCGGTGGATTATCGTCAGGCAACTCGCGAAGATCATATGTCAGATATATCAGTGGAACAGGTCTGGCAATCAGTGAAAAGCATATTGGAAGCCGAAGACAAAGGATAATAAAAACGATGAAAATAGGGTTTATTGATGTCACCGTGACGATGTCCTATGGTGGTATTCAGACCGCAGTTTGGGAGCTAGCGAAGGCGTTGACTGACGCAGGGCATGAGATCCATATTTTCGGAGGTACAGGGGATATTAAACCAGAATTGGGCAATCGAAATATTCGGATCCATACTTTCCCATTTATCCCCAGAGAACGTGTAATCAATATCGGTCGTCGTTTTCAGCGAATTGTTGAACGTTACTCGTTTGCCCGTCATGCCCGTGAGGCGGTGATTGCTGAAAATTTTGACTGGGTCATACTGACAAAACCTTTTGATTTTTTCTGGCCCAGAATGATGCCAACTCATTCCCGTACTAAGTTTTGTTATATGAGTGGGGGAACCAGCTTTTTTAAAGGTGATCGGTTGTTAGGGAAAAAAATATCAGCCTGGGCCGCCTGTAGCCATTTTAACGGTTGGCAGATTCAGCATCATTTCAAACAATTTCCAAATGTTATCTACAATGGAGTAGATATTGATAAATTTAAACCCGCTCACTCTGATGTCAGGAGCAAGCTTGGGATCCATGAAAATACGTTTTTGCTGACTTTTGCTGGCCGCTTAGTGGGCTGGAAAGGTATGAAAGTTGCTATCAAAGCAATGGCTTTGCTGCGAGATAAGGATGTTAAATTATTAATTATTGGCGCAGGTGAAGAACTAAAGCAACTTGAAAGAAAAGTTGCTGAGTTAAGATTAGAACAATCAGTGATTTTCCATCCTCCTGTTAGCCATGACCAATTACCTGAGTTTTATGCCGCAGGGGATGCTGGGATATTTCCGAGTATTGGCGATGAAGCATTCGGTATTACTATTGCAGAGGCAATGGCATGCGGACGTCCTGTTATTGCTAGTTATATCGGTGGCATACCTGAAGTGGTGGGAAATGAAAACCAGTCTGGTATTCTGGTCGCACCGGGTAGTGAGACGGCTATTGCCGGAGCCGTTAATCATCTCCTTTCTTTACCGGATAGAGGAAAAAATATGGGGAAACGTGCTCGTCAGAGAATAGAAACCCTGTATACCTGGGAGCATTCTGCAAACCGTTTATTAGACACTATAAAAAAATAATGAAGATTGCTTATATTGACCCTTACCCTGTACCTGATTTTCGAGTTGCTTCACTGCAAATTTTGCAGAATGTGGATGCTTTTGCTCGTCAGGGGCACGAGGTTTGTTTGATTACACCTGCTGGCCGAAATAATGTCGAGGAAATCCTCGGCAGAAAATTACCTTCCTCTGTTGAATTAATTGCTTTGCGTGATATGCGGCGTAGATGGTATTTTCCTGTCAACACGCAAAAATTATTTTATTTTCAGGTTTCCTGCTGGTTGCGAAAACATAAGATAGATGCCATTTTTACTCGCAATATTAAGATGGCTAATTATCTGTTGCACAAACATCCTGATATTCCCCATTTCTTTGAAAGCCATGAAATTTTTTCTCAGTCTTTTAAAGAATCCCGTGATTTGAATACCTATGTTAATAAACGCAAATACTCTAAACTGAGAAAAATTGAACAGCACGTTTATCAGCGCACCAGCGCTATTTTTGTGCTGACTTCACTACTGCGTGATGACATTTATACAGAATATTGTGTAAAAACGCCGATTATTGTTGCACCTGATGGTGTTGATCTGTTGGCAGTTGAAGAAACAAAAATGGCCTCTTCTGGTAAACAATACCAGAAAGGAGAAACAACACAGGTATTGTATCTGGGTAGTTTACACCGCTGGAAAGGTGTACCGACTGCTATGAAATCGATGTGTTACCTCAATAATGCAGTATTGAATATAGCTGGCGGAAATAGTGAGCAGATTGAGCAGCTAAAATTTGTAGCACAGCAGATTGGTGTCAGTGACAGAGTTAATTTTATGGGGTTTATCCATCCTAAAGATCGTTTTCGAGTCATTGCAGATAATGATATTTGCATCCTGCCGTTGACAAAAACCAGCATTGGTAGTCGTTATACATCCCCTCTTAAACTTTTTGAATATATGGCAATGGGAAAACCCGTTGTTATTTCTGATTTTCCTTCCATTCGTGATGCTGTTGATGAGAAGTCAGTGAGTTTTGCCCACAGTGAAAACGCAGAAAGTTTTGCGCAACAAATTCAGTTATTAATTGATAACCCGGCTGAAATAGTGCTCAAAACGGAACACTCCCAGAGATTGGTTGAGGAGCATTTTAATTGGGATCAACGTGCAAAATTAATTATGCAGGAGATAGAGAAAAATCTTTCTTGAGTATAATCTGCTGAAATAGGTGCTGTAGAACGTTTATCCAAGGAGTAAATATGCCGGAGCTACCAGAGGTTGAAACCAGTCGCAGGGGAATTGAGCCACATTTGGCCGGAAATGTGATTCATTATGTTGAAGTACGAAACTCACGTTTGCGCTGGCCTGTTTCTGAGCAGATTATGAAGTTATCGGATAGCCGTGTAATCAGCGTACAGCGTCGGGCAAAGTATCTGCTGATAGAATTATCTGATGGATGGATTATTGTTCATCTGGGTATGTCCGGCAGTTTGCGTATTTTGCTGCATGACTCTCCTCCGGCAAAACATGATCATATCGATTTAGTGATGGCCGATGGCAAAATTCTTCGTTATACCGACCCACGGCGATTTGGTGCCTGGCTATGGAGTCAGAGCCTGGAAGAGTGCTCTGTATTGGCTCATTTAGGCCCTGAACCTCTGTCTGATTTGTTTGATGGTGAATATCTTTATACCCTTTCCCGCAACAAGAGAACGGCAATTAAGCCCTGGATAATGGATAACAAAGTGGTTGTTGGTGTGGGTAATATTTATGCCAATGAAGCTCTGTATGTTGCTCATATTTTGCCTGAACGTCCTGCGCACTCATTGACTCAGGAAGAAGCACACCTGCTGGCTGATACAATAAAGCAGATCTTGCGTCGTTCTATTGAACAGGGAGGAACAACACTGAAAGATTTTCTGCAATCGGATGGAAAACCAGGATATTTCGCGCAAGAGTTATTTGTTTACGGTAAGAAAGGCGAGTCTTGCCCAATATGTGGTGAAAAAATTGACAGCATAAAACTGGGGCAAAGAAGCACATTTTTTTGTCGGCGATGCCAGCATTGATTGTGCTTAGATCTGTACTTGGGGGGCGTAGGCGCCCCCGGAAAGATTAATTCGCTAGCTTTTTCAACATGGCTTGTGTAACCGGTTCTGGCAAGAATGATGAAACATCGCCATCATGACGGGCAACATCTTTAATCAAGGATGATGATACAAAGGATAAATTTTGAGAAGGTAATAAGAAGACGCTTTCCAGCTCGGACATAAAATGCCGATTCATATTGGCAAGCTGCCATTCATATTCAAAATCAGAAATTGAACGAACACCACGAATTAAAATTGTCGCTTGCTGTTTTTTCGCAAAATTGGCCATCAATTCGCTGAATCCAGCGACTTCAACATTATCTAAATGAGAAGTTACTTCTGTTGCCAGCGCGATGCGTTCTTCGAGAGTGAACATAGGGTTTTTTCTGTCACTGTTGGCGATTGCCAGCAAAACATGGTCAAACATATTAGCTGCACGGGTCACAATATCGAGATGACCGTAAGTGATAGGATCAAAAGTACCGGGATAAATTGCTTTTTTTTTCATTGCCTTTGATTCTCTGTTTGGGTGAGTTCCCAGAGTGCTGCATATTTATTGAATGTATATTGAGCATTGACAACAGCTAATATTAACCCCTGTTTGCCATCAAGGAAACCTGCTCTTAGCAGCCATGTTTTAAAAAATGCGCCCAGAGTATGGCTGATAATAGAAAAATACCCGGTGGTTTTACCTTGTTCGTGGCGTTGTTTGGCCCAGTCTTTTGCGTAATTAAGTTGTTTCTGCTGGAACTCCATCAGATTGCGACAAGTTAAATGGCGTAAGTCACCTTTTAATGTCACGACACTGGCACCCTGAGTATCAAGTGATTCATGAACCTGATTATCGTTATATTGATAACGTTCACGGCAATAAAGGCGGGTGACTTTATCAGGATACCAGCCACTGTGCTTCATGAACCGGCTCATGAATAAGTTCTGGCGAGCGCAGGCATAGACTTTATTATCGTCAGGTGCTGCTAAAACCTGTTCAATTGAAGCCTTTAATTCCGGAGTAACCCGCTCATCGGTATCAATCATGAAGATGTAATCACCGTTGGCATAAGATTGAGCAAGTTGCCGTTGTGAACCGAAGCCTGGCCATTGTGTATTGGTGTATACTTTCGCACCCATCTCTGTGGCTATCTGGCAGGTAGCATCGGTACTACCAGAGTCCAAAACGATAATTTCATCCGCCCAATCCACAGATAACAGGCAATCACCAATCAAATCAGCGGCATTTTTGGCAATCATCACAACGGACAGGCGTTTTCTCACACTCATTAATGGCTCCGTGGTGGGAGGTAGGGTTCCAGTAATTTTAACAAACGTTGCAATGCGCCCTGATTTTCATGTAGTACTTCGGCGGCGTGACGACCGTAATAAAGGCGGTAGTCTTCATCTATCAGCAGACTATTAACAGCACTACTTAAAGACGAGCTATTTGTAACCGTGATAAGGCCATCAGCTTTATTCAGCTTGGCACAGATATCTTTAAAATTGAATGTATGTGGGCCCATTATGACAGGGATTGCATGAGCGGCAGCTTCCAGAGGGTTATGACCACCGCGCTCGATTAAGCTACCACCGACAAAAGCTAAATCAGCGATCCCGTACAAGAGCATCAGTTCACCCATCGTATCGCCGATAACAACCTGAATATTGGCATCAGGGATAGTGCCGGAACTCCTCAGTACTGACTTTAGCCCTGCTTTCTGTGTTAATTCCTCTGCCTTAGCAAAACGCTCAGGATGGCGTGGAACTAAAATTAACAGTAAATCAGGATGCTGTTTTAATAAATTTCGATGCGCATCCAGTATAATCGTTTCTTCACCTTCATGAGTACTGGTGGCTATCCATACGGGACGGTGTGCAGCCCATTGGCGACGAAGTGTAACAGCTTTGGCTGCCAGTTCTGGTGTAACAGAAATATCGAATTTCAGACTGCCTGTGACTGCCAGCTGGGTTCGTTTTAGTCCTAATTCAATAAAACGCTCACCATCTTCCTGATTTTGTGCTGCGATGAGTGTTATTTTATTTAGAATAGTTTTGATAAAACTGTTTATTTTCTGATATCCGGTAGCAGAGCGTGCTGAAAGTCTGGCATTAGCAATAACCAGTGGTATTCCTCGCTGATGCAGCTGGGTAATGAGATTAGGCCATAGTTCAGTTTCCATAATAATCACCAGCTTGGGATTGATATTATCAAGGAAGCGCCCCATAGAACCCGGCAAATCATACGGTAAATAAACATGGTTAACATCGGCCCCCAGTGCAGAAAGTACTCTTTCCGAACCGGTTGGCGTCATCGTTGTTACAGTGATTGGCAGAAAAGGATAATGGTGCCGTAATATCCTGACGAGAGGAATAGCAGCTAATGTTTCTCCGACTGAAACCGAATGGAGTAAGATTCCTCCCGGTTTCACCTTTTGGGCACAGAAACCATAGCGTTCACTCCAGCGCTTACGGTAAGCCGGAGATTTACGGCTGCGCAGTAGCAGGCGCAACCAGATAATAGGTTGGATAAGGTAGAGAAGTACCTGATATAAGCGAAGCAACATTCTATCAAATTCACTGAAATAGACTGCGGCTATAGTATCACATTGGATTGAAGAAAGTGTGCAAAATGCGGATACCCTTTATACCCAAATGGCAATAGCTTGGGCTATTTTTCTATTAACGCAATGTATTGCTTTATAATATTTCTTAACTCAAATTTTTCATACATTATGTTTGAGATCTTTGGAGGCTGAGTATAAGCAAGCTGCATTTTTTCCGCTAACGCGTCAGAAGTCAGTTCTGCTAAATATTTTTCGAGCCCATGTGTCATGATTTCTCTGACTCCACCTGGGCAATCCGTGCTGGCTATTGGCGTATGACAAATCAATGCTTCGATTAGTACGGTGGGTAGCCCTTCACTGTCAGAACTGATGATTACTGCTTTGGCATCGTGAATAATAGGGAGTGGATTAGAATGGAATCCCGCTAAAATAACATTATCATTTAGGCCTAATTCACGAATTTTTTTCTTAATACCGTTTTCTATTTCTTCAGAACCATTCCCTACGATAAGAAGTTTGCATGGAAGTTTGGCCTTTGCAAAAGCTTCTATCAATCTGTCTTGACGTTTTACTTCATGAAAACGACCAATATGTAGCAGATAGTTTAAGTTCTGGTAAGGATTGGGTTGTAAAGACTTCTTTTTTATTTCATTGAAGTCAAATGGGTTATAAATGGTTTTTATCTGTGCTGGCTGAACGCCTATGTTCTCTAACAAATCCTTACAGATTGCATTAGAAACACAGATGATTTTTCTATTCTTATAAACTTTTTTTATCTTTTCTTTTTTTGTCCAAGAAGAAAAGGTATTTTTATTGCTCAAGTATGACTTTGAGAAAACACCATGAATGCAATGCCACACATTGCAATCATGCAATAATTTTGATTTAACTACGATACGATCAGTTTTATGTAGGTTAGAAAGAACAAGAACTGGTTTACCTTTTTGCTGAAAAAGCTCCAGTAGCACCTTATCCATAGCTTTAGCTCGGCGACTAAGTTCATTTACCTTTCTTAACGGACCCTTATAATGATCAAGGCTGACAACATAGTGAATACCTTCTGGTATCGTGTAAGCCAATTGGGTGTTAAGTGAAAGTAATGAGACTTGGTAACCTAATTGATGTAAACCAGTAGCTAGTCGGAGAGTCACATTTTCAGCTCCTCCCCCCGGTAACCCATCAATAACAAAAAGAATATGTTCTTTCACTATGCTAAAACTCGTTGATAAAGCTGAATTAATTGTTGTGATAAATTTTCAGGAGTTGAATTTATCACCTTCTCTCTTGCTGCTATAGACATATCTGTACCTAAAATATAGTCAGGTATACAACGGACTGCTTCCTCCAATTTGGGGAGATCCAAGGCATCACAGACAAAGCCATTTTTACCTTCGGTAATAAATTCTGCTCCACCACAGGTTGTGCTGGTGATCACAGGCAAACCACATGACATAGCTTCAAGGATGACATTCGGAAATGGATCATACAGTGTTGGCAACAATAACGTATCAGACATTTGATAAAAATGGAGGGTGTTTTTTTGTAGTCCCATAAATCGGATACGAGGATAACATCCTAACTCTTTAGCAAGTTCCTGATACTTTTTTTGTTCTTTGTCTTTACCTATAACTAGTAGGTAGTCACCTGTTTTTGCTACTGTTTTTATTGCAACGGCTAAGCCTTTACGCTCAAATCCTGAACCAACGTAGACCAGACATTTTGCAGTAAAAGGTATCTCGTATTGTTTACGTAATTGCTGACGGATTTGTTCATCAGCAGGAAAGAATTTCTTATTATCAATGGCATTGTATATCACGGAAATCTTGTCTTCAGATATACCAAATTCCTCAATAATTTCATTTTTAATCATCTCAGCATTGCAAATTACTTGCTTCAGTGAGTTATCTGAATACATTTCCTTTTCGGCGTTCATTATATAGCGGTGATAGCGGCTATTTAACAACCATTTTGCCTTCCATTTAGGTAAAATGCGTGATCGTTGATGTAGCCAAGACTTATGCACTCCATCTCCAGCTCTATAAATATCGCAACCAGCAATTCTTTCGTGACTTTGAACTAAATCGAATTGTTCTTTTTGCCATAATTTTCGGGCAGCCTGGGCAAAGCCTCGCTCGCGACTGATTCTGCCAAGCTTAACAGGGTTACATAGATGAATATTCCAGTTAGGATTACTCTCTCCCTGCCAGGAGCGCGTAATGACATTGAGCTCAATGTCTTGATGATTTAACGCTTCTAATGCTCTAGAGACAAAACGTTCAGCCCCTCCATCTGGGCGGTATTTTTGACGGACAATAGCTAAACGGAGAGGTTTCATGAAATATATTTCCTTGCGGCTGAAATGACTGTATCTGCTGATATCAGGTCGAGATAGCGTTCATTTGTATGAGTTTTGATATCATCAGGGTGCGGAATATTGCCATAATCACCAGCCCAAATCACTTCACCAATTGATTCCCAAGGCTTCCAGAATGTGAGTTTTGATGGTCCAAATAACGCAATACAGGGCGTTTTCAGTGCAGCAGCCATGTGCATAGGGACTGAATCTACCCCTATAAATAAATTAGCATGATCGATTAGTGCCGCAAGTTTAGGTAAGGTTAACAAACCTGCGAGAGACAGGATTTTCTCCTTCTCAGGGCAGTGGGATAAGATAGTATTGACCATCTCTAGCTCCCGATTATCAGGCCCTGAAGTAATAATAATTTTTTGTCCATCCTTCTGTAAGGCAGTTATTACTTGTGCCATTTTCTTCTCATTCCAGCATTTAAAGAACCAGCGAGAAGTAGGCTGAATTACTATATATTGCCCAGAAATTTGATGATTCAAAAGAGATGATTTTACCCACTGTGAATCTTGTTCACTATAACTCATTGTTACCTTGGTTATGAGGGGATTAAGATTCAGTGGATTAAGAACAGAAAGATTTTGTTCTACTGTATGCAGAGATTCGTGATCATCTGTGGATATGACCTCAGTATGGCATAAACGCCATTTCCAATTCTGGCGCTTGGGGTAATCAAGTGCCAAGCGGATAGGAGCACCAGTAAAACGGGTGATAAATGCGCTTCGCCACTGATCTGCTAGGTTTATAACTAAGTCATAGCGTTGTTGCCTTAATGTTTTCAGCAATTGCCACTCATGTGATAATTTTTTCTTTGTCCTTAGCTGTTTCCATTTTCTGTCTATTGAAAAAATTTGGGAGATTTCTTTTAAATTCTCCAGCATGGGTAGCGTTTCTTGATAAAGAAGGACATCAATTTTTGCATTAGGGTAATGATGAGCCAATGTATTGATAACTGGAGTGGTCAGCAACATATCGCCATGATGTTGTAGTTTTATCACCAGAATTCTTTTGATTTTATTATTTTTTCTTTCCATATATTGAGTTCTTTAGATATAAATAAAAACAGCCTTGCTGGATTGATTTTACACTCAAGTTAGTCGCTAAGATTCTCTAATTGCGCTATGTAATTACTATGAGTACCATTAGGGCAACTATTATTATCACATTTTGGTGCATGTTGATGTCATTACCCGCTTTTATTATCACGATCGATACTGAAGGTGATGATCTATGGCAAAATCGAGATCATATCTCAACGAAAAATACTCATTACCTACCCAGATTTCAGAACTTATGTGAGCGTTTTGAGTTTAAACCTGTTTGGTTAACTAATTACGAAATGGCAATGGATGATAGCTATATCGAATTTGCTAAAGATGTCATTACCAGAAATACAGGAGAGATCGGTATGCATCTGCATGCCTGGAACAATCCTCCGATTATATCCCTGACTGATGATGATATGCATTATAAGCCGTACCTGATTGAGTATCCGAAAGATCAGATCAAGGCAAAAATCAAATTGATGACAAATCTGCTTGAAGAAAAACTTCAGACTAAAATGGTGAGTCATCGTGCGGGTCGCTGGGCATTTAACGAATATTATGCACAATTGTTGGTTGAATATGGCTATCAGATAGATTGCTCTGTTACACCTAAAGTTAACTGGAGTTTTACTAAAGGTGCTCCTAATGGAAATGGTGGAACAGATTATAGCCACTTTCCGTCTCATGCTTATTTTATGAATTTGCAGGATATTTCCAAAGAAGGAGACTCTGCTTTGTTACAGGTACCAATGAGTATCCAGTATAAGCATTCTCCGTTTATGACTTTTATTAAGCAAAAATATGACTCTCTCAGAGGGAAGCAACGTTCTCCATCGGTTAACTGGCTGCGCCCAAAAGGTGGTAACCTGGAACAAATGAAAACTGTTGTCCAGCAAACATTGGCATCTGGTAGTGATTATGTTGAATTTATGTTGCACTCATCGGAGTTTATGCCCGGCGGTAGTCCGACATTTAAGGATGAAAAACAGATAGAACAACTTTATCAGGATTTAGAGGGGTTATTTGAGTTTTTGAAGCCGTTGGTTCAGGGAATGACATTGGGGGAGTATTATCGGCTGAAATTTTCAAAAAAGTAAAATAAGGAATTTAACTTTCAATGATGTATGAGGTTAATTTATTCCTTGTGTTTTTATTATAAAAATCTATTTTAATAGAGATTTTAATTATGTCAGATTATTTTAATAAATATATTTCATGTTTTTTTATGGAAATTAAAAAATCAAATAAAGAAAAATTTGTTCCAATTGTATTAATATTTATATTTAGTTGTTTGGTAAATTATTCCTTAGGGTATTCCTTTAGACTTTTTTATTCAATTTTGTTATCTTTTCTTCTTGTGATATTCAATGAATTTAAATTAATTTATAAGCTTGCGATTATCTTTCTAATTTCATTATCGGCTGTTTATTTTCCCGTTGGGTTGATTTATGGCCCTCCATCTTTGAATTCAATAATATCATTGTATTATACAAATGAAAATGAAAGCTTTGAATTTATTAGTGCTATTCCTATTTATTATTTTATATCTAGTTTGTTTGTTATGTTTTTTGGGTGGCTATGTTTTAATTTATCATTAAAGATAGAAAATAAAAGAGTTTTTTTATTTTTTTGTTTTTTTGTTTTTTTTAGTATATTCTTTAATCCGATTAAAACTTTTATTATAGAAAAAAGGCTTGATTTATTATCAATACGCTTCACTCCCATAAGATTTTTTTGTGAAATATATTCATCTAATGTTGAAGTAAAAAAGCAATATGAAGAACAAAATAGATTACTAAGTTTGGCTGATGATTGGCAGCCATCAATACAGGAAAATAAATATAATACCTATATTGTTGTTATTGGTGAGAGTGCTAGGAAAGACATGATGAATAGTTATGGTTTTTCTTTAGGAAATACACCTTTTATGAGCCATGCTAACGGAGTATTATTCAAGAATTATATTTCTGCTGCATCTTCAACTGTTCAATCATTAACAAACTCTTTTTCATTAAGAGAACATGGTGAGTTAAAAGTTAATAATAATATAGTATCGTTAGCGAATAAAAGTGGATACTATACTTATTGGTTATCAAACCAAGGTATGTTAGGTGAGCATGATTCAGGTGTAAGTGCGATTGGTCAGAAAGCAGACTCTTATTTTTTCTCTAATAAAGGAGAATATGGTTATGTAAAATTATCAGATGATTCATTATTACCTAAAATTGTCGATGCATTAAATGACAATAAAAATAGAAAGATAATTTTTGTTCACTTAATGGGATCTCATACTAATTTTTGTGAAAGAACAAATGGAAAATATGATAATTTTTATTTGAATAAAGATATATCATGCTATATCCAGAGTATTAAAAATACAGATAAACTGTTATCAAAGATTGTTGATGAAGCTAATAAAGCCAAGAAAAAATGGTCAATGATGTATTTTTCTGATCATGGAGTATCTTTTTATAATGGAAAATTAAAAGATCAAAAATTGACACATGGCGATAAATATAAGCAAAATTATCAAGTTCCTTTTTTTATTACGTCTTATGATAGTAAGAGTCGAATTTATATTGACGCACTGAGAAGTGGTTTTGATTTCCTATCTATTTATTCTGAATGGATAGGTATACATGAGTCTAGGATTAAAAGCGATTGTAAATATATATCTAATGATATTTGTAATAATGAAGTGAAAGTCTTTGAGTTTAATTATAAAGTAATAGATTATAATTCATTATCAGATAATAAATTAGGTGATTAAAATATATCTCTGCCTGAGAATTTTACATTATATTTCTCAGGCAATATTAAATAAAGCCATCAGTTTTTCAGAGTTATCCTTCTAAAAGTTGGAAGGTAAATAATTAAAAAATATAATGATGAAAAAAACCATTAATAAAGGTGATTAACGATATTCATTTACAGTAAAAATTCATGGGATTATTGTCAAATGGATACCATACTAGTATTAATTGTGCTTATTAGAAAAATTTATTAGTATAATTAATTAAAAAATAAGTGCATTAGATATTCTTATTATTGAGAATGCAGAGCTCATGCATATAGCGATTGCCCCAAAAGTACCGATAATCAGTCTATTTGTCACAGCTTTTCCATATGTAACAGGAGAGTATCAAACCCGATAACTTCATAAGGTTGTACTTGGTATCGATGATACACTAAATTTCCATATTATAGATTCTATATCTTCTAAAATAATTATGTTTTAAATTGATAATGTTTTTTATTTGTAGTTATGGAAAACAGGAGATATACTTATTATTAGAGGAGGTGATATTTAATCAGTCTATATGGCTTTATTGGTGTTCGGGGTATCGTACCTAGGTGCGGTAGATTATTTTCTTTGAATAATAAATGAGTTGTTAATTATGTCTTTGTCAAAGTGGATTAAAAGAATATCCAATATATATAAATTTTATTTTGTTTCTGATGAAAATTATAGAAGGGATCTTTTTAGGAAAAAATTTAAAAAAGATATGAACTTAGATAACCCACAAACGTTTAATGAGAAAATAAATTATAGGATTCTAAAAGATAAGAATCCTTTATATACTAAGCTAGCAGATAAACTTCAAGTGAGAGAGTATGTCAAAAAAACTATAGGAGAAGAATATCTGATAAAATTGTTGGGATGTTACAAAAATACTAACGATATAAAATATAAATCTCTTCCAGATAGATTTGTTTTAAAATGTAATCATGACGCAGGAAGTGTTATAATTTGCAAAGAAAAAAAATCATTCAATTATAAAAAAGCTAATAAAAAATTAAATTTTCACCTGAAGAATGATATGTATAAAAGGACTAGAGAGTGGCATTATAAAAATATTCAACCCCAAATAATATGTGAGGAATATTTGGATATTTTTGGAAATAGTGACGATGCTTTTCTCCCTGAAGACTATAAATTGCACTGCTTTGGTGGAAAAGTAGAGTTTTTTGAAGTTCAATTTAACAGATTTGGTAAAGAAAGATTCATAAATATATATGATAGAGATTGGAAGTTGCAGCCATTTACTATGGGATATAAAAATGCAAGTTTTAGTTTAGATAAACCTAGTAAGTTAAGTGAGTTAATATACTTAGCTGAAATGTTATCTCGTGAATTAGATTATTGTAGGGTTGACTTTTATATTGTAAATGATGTTATTTATTTTGGAGAAATAACATTTACTCCCTGCAATGGGCTAGATGTGATTACTCCCGAAATATGGGATTATAAATTAGGTCAAAAATGGAATCTGATATTAAAAAATGATTAGCTTGAAAAAGAAGGGTAATATAATTATATGCTGGTTTTTATATTCAATGTAAATAATATTAATATGAACATTTTAATATCATGATAGTAATTATTTTGTTTTTTATGGTGCTTATTTTCTTGGATAAAATTAGTGGGTTAAAAATACTATGAAAGTTATTCATCTTATTAATTTACAGGGATTTGGTGGTGTTGAAAAGCGCTTTGTGAAATATATTAGAAATAGTCATAATGAAAATATAATATATTGCTTAAGCAATACGATTGACGAAAATGTTGCTTCTACATTATCTGGAATATATCTTAATATGGTAAATAGAGTATTTAATTCCTATAATTTAAAATGGCCAGCATTTATCAGAAAATATATTTTAACTTTTAATATTAATAGGCTAAATGCAGATTGTGTTATTGTTTGGGACTTAGTTCCTAAATTGCTTATAAAACCAAAATGTAGACAGTTTATTTATTATGATTGTGGTTGTGGGTGGCGTTATGCTTTGAATAATAAGACATTTGATTTTTTAAATATGGTAGATGCTGTTATTTCAAATAGCCATGCATCAGCTAGAGTAATGCAATTAAGGTATTCTTTTAGAAAAAAGATAGTTACTGTACTGAACCGACTAGATATGCAACCGGTGCTTATTCCTAAGCAATCTATCAATGAAAAAAATATTACTTTAGGGACCGCATCTCGCTTAGTAGGCTTGAAAGGAATAAGTGTT
The DNA here is from genome assembly GCF_963876465.1 of Xenorhabdus sp. KK7.4. Classification (NCBI taxonomy): domain Bacteria; kingdom Pseudomonadati; phylum Pseudomonadota; class Gammaproteobacteria; order Enterobacterales; family Morganellaceae; genus Xenorhabdus; species Xenorhabdus sp. KK7.4. The sequence continues at coordinate 82,547 of NZ_CAWNQF010000100.1, read as the reverse complement.
TCTATTTTAGTGTTGCATGAACTTAAAAGAAGAGGAATAATTGCAAAATTGCTGATCGCAGGCAGTGGTGACTGCGATCAGCAATTGAGAGAGTTAGCATTTAATTTAAGCGTTGATGATCAAATTGATTTTCTTGGGTATCAATCAGATATGAAAGCGTTTTATGAAAAGATTGATTTATATATGAGTACGCCTGCAACTGAAGCATTTGGTCTATCATGCATTGAAGCATTAAGTAATTCTGTACCAGTGATTTTCCCGTTAGTAGATGGTCAACCAGAAGCTGTTAAAGACGGATATTGTGGTATAGGTCTAAAACCCACCATTTCGATCGAAGAACATAAAAAACTCACTGGTATTGATATAAATTTTCCTCATCAAGTATATGATCCCATTAATGATCAATTAACAGAACCTAAATTGCTTTCACATATTGATTGTGCTGATGCAATTGAACGTTTACTCAAAGATCCATCGTTATATGAATCAATGAGCAGAAACGCTATCGAGTGGTCTAAAGAAAGTATGAATTATGAAAAGTTCTTACATGAATTCGAAGATGCTTTAAGTTCGCTTGCGAAACCAGCTTTACCTCGAAAGTAGCACATCCTGCAAGAACAGCATGACCTCTGATGGTTTAATACTCTTCATCGTATTATCTTTTGACTTCAGAGAATGCTGTTCTTTCCCATAACCGCCTATTAAACCCGGGTCTGTTGGGCCGAACAGTGTAATATTCGGTCGATCAAGTGCTGCGGTAAGGTGACTCAATCCGGTATCAACAGAAACAACAGCTTTCGCACCGGCAATAATTCGTGCAACTTCTGCTAATGTTAGTTTTGGCAATACTTCAACATGGTAAAAACCTTCTGCCAGCCGTAATGCTCGCTGGTGTTCATGCTCTGCTCCCCAGGGAAGTTTGATTTTCATACCAGTAGGCTGAATTTCTGCAATAAGCTGCCTCCAGTGGTCTTCCGGCCAGTGTTTCTCATCACGAGTAGTCGCTTGCAGGAATACAAGATAACTATTTTTACCTTCAGTTTGCTGATTCAGAAAGTGGCGGGCAATAGCGTAATCGCCAGAATCTACCGGTTTTTGATAAACCAGACTATCTGCAAACAACTCACGGATGCGCTCTACGGCATGTTGCTGCTTGCTCACAGAGTGACGCTGATCGTAGAAAAAACAGGCAAGTGGTTCACGAACGCTTTTTCTGTCATAGCCATGTTTTATGCCATACGCCAATCGTGTCACGAAAAAAGCACTTTTTAACAGGCCCTGAGCATCAATAATTGCGTCATATTTTTGTTGCTGTAACTGTTCCCTGAAACGTACCCGTTCTTCACGGATATCTTTCCGGAACCAGTTTTTTCTCCAACGCCGAATAGCAACCGGAATAACAGTTTCAACTGCACTGTGCCATGTGGGAATTTGGGCAAAACCTTCTTCAACGACCCAGTCAAATTTAATATTCGGTATGTGTTTTTTGGCATCTGTTAATGCGGGCAAGGTATGTAACACATCACCCATTGAAGAGGTTTTTACCAGTAAAACACGCATTAACGCTGGTTCTCCGCCTGTAAGAGTTTTTCCAGTGAGGTCAAAACCAGCGCTGGCTGAATATCAATAAGGCTCTGATGGTAGCCACCATCACTGTCACCTTTCCTGATCTTGTGATAGCCGGTAATCAGGCGGATCACTTCAGCTTTATCTGACAGAGGGGGAGTGAAATCAGGGCTGCTTGGACCATATAGTGCCACCAGCGGACGGTTCAGGGCTGCCGCGACATGCATTAAACCTGAATCATTGGTAACAATAGCATCACAGGCTGCGATAATGTTCACCGCTTGTTCAAGGGAAGTCTTGCCTGCAAGGTTGAGGCACTGTTTGCGGGCGTCTTCACTCAAAAGTGAGCGGATATCTTCACCGGCTTCATTGTCTTTAGCCGAGCCAAACAGCAGTATCTGATAGCCCTTTTGGGTGATCAGCTGTTCGGCAAGTGCGGCGTAATGATAATGGGGCCAGCGTTTCGCCGGGCCAAATTCTGCACCGGGACAAAAACCGATAACTGGGCGATGATCGTCGATATTAAACGCGGCGGTTGATTCTGCAATATCTTGCTCACTGACTGCCAATTGAGGCCATAACAGAGGGTGAGAAAGATCTTCCGCACTGTGTACAGTTTTCCCGTCATATGCAAGAGCGACATAGCGCTGAACCATAAGCGGAAAAGCACTTTTATTCAGAGTGCGGATATCATTCAGCAAACCGTAGCGCATTTCACCACGCCAGCCTGTACGAAGAGGGATATTGGCGAAGAAAGGCACCAAAGCAGATTTAAACGAATTAGGGAGGATGTAAGCACGATCATATTTACGTTCACGCAGTGCTACCCCAAGACGGCGGCGCTCACCGAGGCCAAGTGCTCCATGCCCCAGAGGCATTGCCAGAGCCTGATTAACCTCCGGCATTTTTGCCAGTAATGGACGACACCATTCCGGCGCCATCACATCAATTTCTGCATTTGGGTACAAAGCCTTCAAGGTACGGTAGAGGCTTTGTGACATCATCATATCACCCACCCATGATGGGCCGATCACCAATATCTTCATAAAGGTCGATTAATTATCCTGATTAAGCCATTGCATATATTCGGTAACACCTTCAGCAACGGTTTTGAATGACTTGTCATAACCCGCAGCACGAAGTTTTGTCAGATCAGCCTGAGTGAAGCTCTGATAACGGCCCTTTAATTTTTCCGGAAATTCAATGTATTCCACGGCTGGAGACTTTTCTTTATGGAACTCGGTAACAGCGTCAGCAACAGCCTGGAAAGATTCGGCACGTCCAGTTCCACAGTTAAAAATGCCAGAAACGCTGTTCTTCCAGAACCACAGGTTCACCGTCGCAACATCACCAACATAAATAAAATCCCGGCGGAAATGCTCGCTGCCTGCAAATAATTTCGGATTCTGGCCTTGATTAATCTGTGTATTTAAATGGAAGGCGACACTGGCCATGCTGCCTTTATGCCCTTCGCGCGGCCCGTAAACATTGAAATAACGGAAACCACAAATTTGAGAATCTGCATGTGGCAGAATATCACGGACATACTGATCAAACAGGAATTTTGAGTAGCCATACACATTAAGAGGTTTTTCGTACTGGCGCTCTTCAATAAAATTGTCACTGCGACCACCATAAGTGGCGGCAGAAGAGGCATACAGGAATGGGATCTGTCGTTCAAGGCAGTAATGCAGTACATCTTTAGAGTACTGATAATTATTGTCCATCATATATTTGCCATCCCACTCTGTTGTGGAAGAACAGGCACCTTCATGGAAAATAGCATCAATATCGCCTAGATCATCACCTGCAACGATGCTGGCAATGAAATCTTCTTTATCCATATAATCTGCGATATCCAGATCAACCAGATTGGCGAATTTTGTGCCATCTTTCAGATTATCAACAACCAGAATATCTCTGTAGCCTTCGTCATTCAGTGCCTTGACAATATTGCTGCCAATAAACCCTGCGCCGCCAGTGACAATAATCATTTGGCCCACCTCTAAATAGTCAGTTCGCTTTACTTTGGTGCGTATCATATCACTTAACCCTACTGACGACAGCTGCTGATATAGGGGAATATCCTGAAATCCTGTAACATCTCAGGTTTCAGGCCGTGATCCGCTTTACAAACTTGATATTATCTCTTTCCTCTCTGTCGTCACTGGCGATATCTATAAGTAGAATACATTGTGCATTATTACTTCATTTATTCAGGTAAGCAGGAGAGAAAGATGTCAGCTTCGTTTTATCAGAAAATTAATGAGCAGTTGGAACAAACCCGCGCGGAAGGGTTGTTCAAAAGTGAACGTATTATTACCTCTGCACAAGATGCAGATATTGCCGTTGCCGATGGTAACAATGTCATTAATTTCTGTGCCAATAACTACTTAGGGTTGGCGAATCACCCTGACCTGATCGCGGCTGCAAAAGCAGGAATGGACAGCCATGGTTTTGGCATGGCATCCGTCCGTTTCATTTGTGGTACGCAGGATTCCCACAAAGAATTAGAAAATAAAATCGCTGAATTTTTAGGCTTTGAAGATGCCATTCTGTACTCTTCATGTTTTGATGCAAACGGCGGTCTGTTCGAAACATTATTCGGGCCAGAAGACGCGATTATCTCAGATGCACTGAACCATGCTTCCATCATTGATGGTATCCGTTTGTGCAAAGCAAAACGTTATCGTTATGCCAATAATAATATGCAGGAACTCAGGGCACAGCTGGAGAAAGCAAAAGCCGAAGGTGCCCAGAATATCCTGATTGCAACTGACGGTGTGTTCTCAATGGATGGTGTTATTGCCGATCTGAAATCTATCTGTGATTTGGCAGATGAATTTGGCGCACTGGTCATGGTTGATGATTCTCACGCAGTCGGGTTCGTTGGTAAGCATGGCCGTGGTACTCATGAATACTGTGATGTCATGGGGCGTGTTGACATCATCACAGGTACACTCGGTAAAGCCTTGGGTGGCGCATCTGGTGGTTATACCGCCGCCCGTAAAGAGGTTGTGGAGTGGTTGCGTCAGCGTTCACGCCCTTATTTGTTCTCCAATTCCCTTGCTCCTTCCATTGTTGCCGCATCTATCAAAGTTCTGGATATGCTGAAAGACGGAGACGAACTACGCGAGCGCCTTTGGAGAAACGCCAACTTATTCCGTGAAAAAATGACAGCGGCTGGTTTTACTCTGGCTGGAGCTGATCATGCCATCATTCCTGTCATGTTAGGGGATGCAAAACTGGCGCAGGAATTTGCTGCCGAGCTGTTGAAAGAAGGGATCTATGTGATTGGCTTCTTCTACCCGGTCGTGCCGAAAGGCCAGGCTCGCATCCGTACTCAGATCTCAGCCGCCCATACCAAAGAACAAATTGAACATGTAGTGGATGCATTTACACGTATCGGTAAGCAATTGAATATTATTGCATAAGGTATCACTATGAAAGCGTTGTCAAAATTAAAGCCAGAAGAAGGGATTTGGATGACGGAAGTGCCCACACCGGAATTGGGCCACAATGATGTGATGATTAAAATCCGTAAAACCGCGATCTGCGGGACGGATGTGCATATTTATAATTGGGATGAGTGGTCCCAGAAAACTATTCCGGTGCCAATGGTTGTTGGGCACGAATATGTGGGGGAAGTGGTCGCAATTGGTCAGGAAGTCAAAGGCTTCAGGATTGGCGACCGCGTATCAGGAGAAGGCCATATTACTTGTGGTTATTGCCGTAACTGCCGTGGCGGGCGTACTCATTTGTGCCGCAATACAACGGGAGTTGGGGTAAACCGTCCCGGTTCATTTGCGGAATATCTGGTTATTCCGGCATTTAATGCTTTCAAAATTCCCGACAATATCTCTGACGAACTGGCTGCAATTTTTGATCCCTTTGGCAACGCTGTTCATACTGCTCTTTCCTTTGATTTAGTGGGAGAAGATGTACTGGTATCAGGTGCTGGGCCTATTGGCATCATGGCCGCGGCTGTGTGCAAGCATGTTGGCGCTCGTCATGTTGTTATCACGGATGTGAATGAGTATCGTCTTGAACTGGCTAGACAAATGGGTGTCACTCGAGCCGTGAATGTCAGTAAGGAAAATCTGACGGATGTTATGTCAGAACTGGGTATGACAGAAGGATTTGATATCGGCTTGGAAATGTCAGGAGCACCACCGGCTTTCCGTACCTTGCTAAATGCTATGAACCATGGTGGGCGTATCGCTTTATTGGGGATCCCACCTTCTGATATGGCGATTGACTGGAATCAGGTTATTTTCAAGGGGCTGTTTATTAAAGGTATCTACGGACGGGAAATGTTCGAAACATGGTACAAAATGGCGGCATTGATTCAGTCTGGTCTGGATCTGACTCCAATTATCACTCACCAGTTCTCAATAGATGATTACCAGAAAGGCTTTGATATCATGCGTTCAGGGCAATCTGGCAAAGTTATTCTGCATTGGGATTAGCGGATAGCATCATATACAGCTTAGTAAAATAGTTGTTAAGAGCCAGAACAGGTGCTGACTGTTTTATGAGCACCTGTTTTATTTTGTGTGGTCTTCTCTTTTATTCCTGCTTTATCTTGCACAGACTTATCCTTCATAGCCTCTTCCTGTTGTGACTTTATTTGATCAATACTATGTAACTTTTCAAAGTGCTGTTGCAGGATATGAATGATTGCACTGGGAACTAATGTTTCTCCAACCATTTTGAGATATTGCACTCTGGACTCTGATGTTATTCCGGATTTAGTTTTGAATCTCTGGGAATTAATACATTCTTGTTCAGTCTGTTTATCTGGCCTAGCGTGGTTGAGCAATTTGCTGGGAGCTACCAGCTCAATATCATCTGGTAATGTTGCTAACCCTTGCCGTAATGCACGAATCGTTGTTGGGTACGGGTGACCAATTGCGATAGCGGATCCTTGTTTACGAGCCAGAGCAATAGCGCGATTGAGTTGATGCAGAGTTTCTGCTTCTGTCTGAACATTATCCAGAAAGACATTTCGGCGGAGTATCTGTACAGGTGTTCCTATCGATGCTTTAGAAACCTGAGTACTCCCAATGGTTACACTATCCAGAAAATAGAGATGATATTGAGATAGGGCACCCATGACTTTTTTCATACCGCTAAGATTAGAAGTCATTGCGCTGCCCATATGGTTATTCATACCAGTCGCATAGGGCACTTTCTGTATGGCATCGTAAATAATGGCTTCAATTTCCTCTTTATTCATCGAAGGGTGCAGGGTATTTTTTTCCAACGGTTGTTTGCTAAGAGGTGACATTGGCAGGTGAATTAAAATTTCCCGCCCTTGTTTGTGGGCTTTTTGTGCCATTTCCCTGCCATGTGGTGAGTCAGGCAATACTGCGATTGATATTGCAGATGGCATTTGTAATATTTTGTTTTCATTGTGAAGGCGGTAGCCAAAATCATCAATGACAATAGCCAAACGCGCAGCATGAGCATTCAGAGTAAATGAAAACACAAAAAGCGGTAATACTTTCCAGCACCGAATAAGCCGAAAGCGCAGCATTCCAAATAATAGAGTGAATGAATGGAGGCACTGTATTAATAGATGCTGCACGATGGTTTCCCTCTGTTATTTTCCTAACCACGGTAACGGATTAACAGCACGTCCCTGACGGCGAATTTCAAAGTACAATGAAGGCTGCTGCTGCCCACCACTACTTCCTACCAGAGCAATTGGCTGACCAGCACGGACTTGTTGACCAACGCTGACCAGAGCACTCTGGTTGTACCCGTAAATACTCATATCTCCCTTGCCGTGTTCAACCACGACAACCAGACCATAGCCCTGTAGCCAGTCGGCCAGTAATACTCGTCCGTCTGAAATTGCTTTGACTTCCGTTCCTTCCGCTGCGGAAATAACAATACCTTTCCAGCGTAATTCTCCCTGTATTGTTTCCCCGAAACTGTGAATAACCCGACCACGAACAGGCCAGATCGCCTGCCCAGCAGGACGACCAAGTCCACCCGTTCGAGCCATCAATGCACGTTCATCTTCCGTTGGTTTATAGCTGGAGCCTTTTTGTTGGGCTTGTTTTTGCTTAGCCGCAACTTGTGCACGAACACGTGCAGCTTCACGCGCCTCACGTTCCGCGCGAGCCTTAGCTTCCCGTTCTGCTTTTGCAATTTTATTGCGTAGGCGAGTTTCGTTTTGCCGAAGTTCAGCCAGACTCTGTTGATCTTTCTTCAATGCGGATTCGAGAGTTGTCAGCGTATTTTGCCGAGCTGTGCGGGCAACTTCCATTTTTTGTTTTTGTTGTTTTTGGCTGCTTAGTAGCGTTTGTTGCTCGTTTTGTTTGCCCTGTTGCAGTTTTTTTTGCTGATTCAGTTTATCTGTTGTTTCTTGTAGCTGAGCGATAGTCTCTTGGCGCGCCTGATTCAGATAACTGTAATAAGCCAGTATACGTTCTTTGCGCTGAGCTTCTTGGCCATTGAGCAGTAATTCTAACCCTTGATGATTTCCTTGCCGGAATGCTGCATCCAACTGGCTGGCAAGCCGTTTGCGCTGTTCTTTTTGTTGTATTTGCAGGCGCTGAATATTTTTCGTCAGGGAGGTGATTTCATTCCCCAGTTTATTCAGGTGAAGCTGCGTGCTATGCAGTGAACGACCCACTTCTGAAATGGTACTCTCTTGCTCCTTGAGCTGGCTGAGGAGTTCTGTGCGTTGTTTTTGCTGTTGTTTGACACTTTTCTCTTTTTCAGCAATATCCTGCTGAATATCTTTGAGCTGGTTTTTATTTTCTGAAATTTGATTGGCAAAGGTTCCTGAACAGAAAAACGCAAACAGCAGGGCACAGAACAGTAAAGCGCTGCTACTAAATTGCCACTGTTTTTGCTTCTTCCGAAAGTTAAAACTTTTGAAACCCTGATTATCAGCCATTTGATTCAGTACCTTTCCCCGCTCTACACTAACTATTTACAGTACTTGTCTATTATATGTCTGTTGTGCCCGATTATTTCATGTGAAATTGACTCTGACCAGAGAATGGACAGTTTTTTTGTCTTCCCGAATCATAATCTAAATTTTAGTGAATTTAGCTCATTTATTATCGAAAATCCTGTATCTGACCAGTTTGGCATGAAATATTTTAGCGGAATATGGCAATCAAGTATTTCATGAGGATTTTTTATTTTTTCTCGAAACTCTCCGCAAAAACTGCATTAGGTTGATGCTAACTGGCTGTAATTGACACAACACACAGGTATACTCTGTTACCTTAAGATTTTTGTTATTAACTAATGGGAGTTGTTGCCCTCCATGCTGCAAGAAATCATGCAATTTATTAGCCGGAACACGATCCTGAGCCTCGTCTGGATTGCCCTGTTAGTGGCTGTTATCGTCCTGACACTAAAAAGTGTGTTCTCCAAGAGTAAAGATATCACTCGCGCACAGGTCATCCATTTCATCAATAAAGAAGATGGTATCGTCGTGGATTTACGCTCCCGTGACGATTTCCGCAGAGGGCATATCATTGGTTCTGTTAACCTGACTCCATCTGAGATTAAAGATAACAATCTGGGTGAGTTGGAAAAACATAAAAAGCAGCCTGTTATCGTTGTTTCTGCGAATGGTCTGGAATCGAAAACACCGGCAGAAAATCTGGTGAAAGCTGGCTTTGAACAAGTTTATACCCTGAAAGAGGGAATTGCCGGGTGGACAGGTGAAAACTTACCATTAGCCCGTGGCAAAAAGTAACGAATGTTAATGTAGGCAGTATACTTACATAGTCAATATTTAATAAGGACATACAAAAGGTAAAAATTATTATGTCAGAACAAAACAACACAGAAATGGCTTTCCAGATCCAACGCGTATACACGAAAGACATTTCTTTCGAAGCCCCTAAAGCACCTCAGATCTTCCAAGAAGAATGGCAGCCAGAAGTTAAGCTGGATCTGGATACTGCTTCTAGTGAATTGGTTCAGGGAGTTTATGAAGTTGTTCTGCGTGTCACTGTTACGGCGACATTGGGTGAAGAAACTGCGTTCTTGTGTGAAGTTCAACAGGCTGGTATTTTCTCTGTTGATGGCATCGAAGGAACTCAACTGGCGCACTGCTTGGGTGCATATTGCCCGAACATTTTGTTCCCGTATGCCCGTGAATGCATCACCAGTCTGGTAGGTCGTGGTACTTTCCCACAATTGAACTTGGCACCAGTTAACTTTGATGCTCTGTTCATGAATTACTTGCAGCAGCAGTCTGACTCCCAGTCTGATGAGGCAACACAGGAAGCCTAATGAATACTGCTTCTATGACAGTTATCGGTGCCGGCTCATACGGCACCGCTTTAGCCATTACACTGGCCCGTAACGGGCATAATGTTGTGCTCTGGGGGCATAATCCTGAGCATGTCCGAGCTTTACAACAAGCCAGATGTAATCAGGCATTTTTACCGGATGTTTCTTTCCCTGATAGTTTACAGCTTGAAGCTGAGCTGAGGTGTGCTATTTCAGCCAGCCGAAATATCCTGATCGTGGTTCCCAGCCATGTCTTCGGCGATGTTTTACAGCAGATAAAGCCTCACCTACAACCAGATTCCCGCATTGTTTGGGCCACTAAAGGCCTTGAAGCAGAAACTGGTCGTTTATTACAGGATGTGGCACGTGAGATATTAGGCAATGAAATCCCGTTAGCGGTGGTGTCCGGCCCAACATTTGCGAAAGAACTGGCGGCAGGTTTACCGACAGCAATTGCGGTATCTGCGACAACACCTGAATTTGGTGAAGAACTCCAGCAGCTTTTGCATTGTGGTAAAAGCTTCCGAGTATACAAAAATCCTGATTTTATCGGAGTACAGCTTGGTGGTGCAGTCAAAAACGTGATTGCTATTGGTGCCGGGATCTCCGATGGTATGGGTTTCGGCGCCAATGCCCGTACTGCACTGATAACTCGTGGTCTGGCTGAAATGAGCCGACTTGGTGTTGCTCTGGGGGCGGATCCTTCCACATTTATGGGCATGGCAGGGTTGGGCGACTTAGTACTGACTTGTACGGATAACCAATCCCGTAACCGTCGTTTCGGTATGATGCTGGGGCAGGGAGTTAACGTTGACACTGCACAGAGTGAAATAGGGCAGGTTGTCGAAGGTTATCGTAATACCAAAGAGGTTAGGGCACTAGCCAGACGAGTTGGTGTTGAAATGCCTATTACAGAGCAAATCTACCAGATACTATATCGTAACAAAAATGTACTCGAAGCAGCTCAGGCATTATTGGGAAGAGCGACAAGGGATGAAGGAGAAGATTCCCACGGTTAAGTTACCCAAAATATCCATACATAATATACCCTATGGATTTTAAGCTGTATCGCGGCGGCAGGGGAATGAGTGAGCCCAGCCAACAAAGAGGCAACTTGAAAGACGACGGGTATAAAAACAATCACATGAGAATGATTGATATGTCTCGAGAAGAACTAAGAGAAGTTTGGGAAAATATAAAACATGAGGCGAGAGAGCTAGCCGATTGTGAGCCTATGTTAGCCAGCTTTTTCCACGCAACATTACTTAAACATGAAAACCTTGGCAGTGCTTTAAGCTACATGCTGGCAAACAAGCTGGCGACACCAATTATGCCTGCAATTGCGGTCAGAGAGGTAGTTGAAGATGCTTATGGCTGTGAGCCAGAGATGATCGAATCGGCAGCCTATGATATCAAAGCCGTCAGGTTGCGTGACCCCGCCGTAGATAAATACTCCACACCTCTGCTTTACCTGAAAGGTTTTCATGCGCTACAGGGGTATCGCATTGCACACTGGCTATGGAAGCAAGACCGTAAAGCGTTGGCCGTTTACATGCAAAACCAGATTTCCGTTTCTTTTGGTGTGGATATTCATCCGGCTGCAAGAATTGGCTGCGGCATTATGCTTGACCACGCAACAGGCATTGTTATCGGTGAAACCGCGATTGTTGAAAATGATGTTTCTATCCTGCAATCGGTGACGCTTGGCGGGACTGGGAAAGCATGCGGAGATCGACACCCGAAAGTGCGTGAAGGTGTGATGATTGGTGCTGGTGCTAAGATACTCGGTAATATCGAAATTGGTCGTGGTGCGAAAATTGGTGCAGGTTCAGTAGTGTTAAGACCTGTTCCACCACATACAACGGTGGCAGGTGTTCCAGCGAGGATTGTTGGTAAACCGGAAAGTGAGAAACCATCTCTGGATATGGACCAGCATTTTAATGGAATGAGTAATGGTTTTGAGAACGGGGATGGGATTTAAAATCTCTTTGTTTTTGATAGATCAGAATTAATAACACTCAGTGCTGTCAGGCGCTGAGTGCTTATACCCAATGGATTTCTAGTTGCATCGCGGTGGCAAGGGAACTCCCCCGGGAGCATAGATAACTATGTGACGTGAGTGAGTGCAGCCAACAAAGAGGCAGTTTGAAAGACGACGGGTATATGTATTAATCCCTCAATAAAGCACCCTGATAACCAAGTTGCCGCCATGCTTCAAACACTACCACCGCCACAGTATTAGAAAGATTCATACTGCGACTATCCGGTAGCATTGGAATTCTTATCTTCTGTTCGGGCGGCATGTTATCCAGCACATAAGGTGGCAGGCCGCGAGTTTCCGGACCGAACATCAGATAATCACCATCACGATAACTCACATTACTGTGTGTCGGGGTGCCTTTTGTTGTTAAAGCAAACAGGCGAGCACCGGTGGGGGATTGTGAGTTTGCTGAACTTAATCCCTCACTTTCCAGAAATGCTTGGTAATCGTGATGTTGCTTGATATTGGCGAATTCGTGATAATCCAGCCCTGCACGGCGCAGGCGTTTATCATCCCATGTGAAACCTAAAGGCTGGATTAAATGGAGCTGACAGCCAGTGTTGGCACACAGTCGAATGATATTGCCTGTATTAGGCGGGATTTCTGGTTCGAATAGGACGATGTTTAGCATGGGTTAGTAAATTGTTAAAGATATAATGGTAATTTTCTACAGTATCTATTTCTGGGATGCGTATTTAATCTGTTTATAATCAACATTTTTCTGAAAAATTAAATGGTGACAGTTGAAGTAAAAAAACATTTTATCAGAAGTTGATTATGCTTAACGGATCATGAACCTAATAGCTAGATGGCTGTGAAATATAGTCGTCACGCTCAATCACTTTATCGTACATCTCTTCGGATTTGGAATAACTTATCAGTCTCTTAATTCAGACTCTTTATCTGGATACGAAGAGTGAAATTGGTATTTCTCGATACATTGGGTTAATTTCTTTCCAGGGAAAGTGAGGTGTTTTTCCCCAGGAAGACTATTGTAAACGGCATAATCATCTGTACGGTAGAGCTAGATACTAAAAGGAGACAGAATCAGGCAGTTTTTCAACGTCTTCCTGCTGTGATCACTAAATACATTCGCCATTATCCGCTTCATATTTGGCTCCCAGACACACTAGAGCCTGCGTGGGTGTAATGCTGACTTTCAGAACGAAAGCAATATCCTTGATGCTGGAGTTATTTATTACCATATCAACAATCCACTATTTTATTATAGGATTGTAGGCTTGATAGGTATAATTCAGTTGAAAAATTTTACGACAAGCATAACAGTGATAACGAGGGTGTGTTCGTTACTGTCTTTTCTATGCCTCCTTTCTAACGTCTTTTTTTTTGTGATAGCAACGACAAACCATATCAACTGTAGCCATTATTCACCAATAACAAAAAAGAAGAGTATATCTCAATATCTAATTTTATTGGAAGTGTAGCCCAATTGTCATTGGCCACAATAGGAAGAACACCTCATAAAATTTATTTATATTATAGATAGGTCTTTTCATACATATGAGTGATAATGTCCCATTTGTATTTTCTTAATGCGATTTCTTTCATTATTTCAGAACAATTATTCATAGATTCATTAGTTACTGAGCTTAATTTTTCAATGAGTTCTTGAGAAGTAGAAAAATAGAAAGCGTTATTTTCAGTACTGTAGCGATTAAAATTACAATCAAAAGCAAATATTGGCTTTTCGAAATGCATAGCTTCAACCAATGAGGGATTTGTACCGCCAGCAGAATGTCCATGGATATAACCTTTACAATTTGATCTTAATTTATAAAGAGTGTTTATATCATATATTGGATCTATTATTTGAATGTTATTATATTTATCAAATTTTTTCTTTAAATTTCTCCCATATTCACTACTATCCCAATTACCTATGAATTTTAAAGGAGATTTTATTTCTGTAAATGCACTAAGTATTAATTCAATATTATTTTCCGGCTCAATTCTACATAAGGACAAAAAATAATTATCATTTTCATCATTTTTTGATGAAGAAATATTATTATTTTTTACTATTGCGTGATCACCACCATAGGCTATAACTTTACTATTTTTTCCGTAAGTTTTTTCTACATGCTCAGCAATAACTTGATTATCTGATATTATAACATCAGAATATTTAACTGCTAAGTATTCTGAAAATTTTAAAAACTTTCTAGCGATGAAACCCCATTTTTTTCTTTTCCATTCTAACCCATCAATGTTGGTAATGACTTTTGATGATGAAAATAATTTATATATTGGTAAAAATACACACCCAGACACCCCTAAGATTAGAGTAACATCAGGCTTGATTTTTAAACATTTTATCAAAGAGATGATGTCATATGGTATGCTTTCTATGCCATTAGCATTTAATGAAGAATATATCATTTTTGCTTTGTTATAATATTCTATTTTTTGTTTATAGTGCTTTTCTGAGCAAAAAACCTCATAAGCTATATTTGAAGAGGAATAAAATGTTAAATTTTCGACTAATGACTCAAATCCTCCATAACAAGCAGGTAAGCCTACAGTACCTATTATTGCTACTTTTTTCATTAAAAATACCTATAAAAATTAATTAGTGGCTATTGATATTTTATATTCATAAATCAAACAGTCCACATTAGTAGTCAGACGATAGTGGTAAATGCCAGTACCAACATACAGGCATAATTTTTCTCTAATTTATCGTATCTAGTTGTTATAACGCTAAAATGTTTTTTTGGCAAAAGTATTCTCCACTAAATATTGGTAACGATATAACTCTTTGCTTATATGCTTTTCTAATTTTCGTTTTTTCGGGTAAGGAATGGCAGGAATTAGCCTCTGAATGTTCGACTATATTTTTGAAGATTCTCTATTATATCCTTTTATCTGCAATCACAAGATCTGATGTCGGAGAGTGAATTATCAGGTTTTTCGCATGTTTAATATTATGGATTTCGCCCTCTACTAGCTAAAAATGGACGGGTAAACTCTGACTATCTACGATTAAATGAATTTTAGTTCAACGTCTATCACGGTTTTAACTATCCCTTTCTCTTCATCTATTGCTGCCTTGGTATTGTATTTATTTGCTTGAACAATACTGTCATCAATAAAGAATCCTTTTTTATAAGTAAGTCTAGATAACTATTCGAATATCAGATATAAAAAGCCTTTTTTGAGTATGCATTAAAACATACAAAGATTGTATTCCATTGACCAAATTCCGACGGTAGATCATGTCATGGAATACAGGCTCTTCCGATAAAAAATTCTTTCAAGGGGAAGATGATGTCCAGCCTTATGATAAATAAATCTAGTGCGTTGTATTAATGCAAATATCTTATTCCAGACGAGGACTATTTAAGATAGTTTGTAGCATAATCGTGAGGCTTAGTTATTTTTGGTCATGACTCCAAAGGGTTGTAATGATGTTTTTCAATATATGTGCTAATGAATTTTTCGTGGATTCCCATTGAGCGTGAGTAACAAATAGTTTTTCTTGCCAACCACTTGATATGAATTCGCAGATTGAGATTATGCTGCTCTATACGTTGGGTAAAAATTTTGTCTACCAGATGCTTTTCCGGCATCACTTCTCTGGTATAACTTCCCCAGTTATCGGTCGTGATGAAACGAATATTAAAAGGTGCTAATAAGTTGAGCAATTTTCGATAGGTTGCATCCGTTCGGGGATCAAAGACATCGGAGATGGCTTGTTTCCTTTTTGTATCAAAAGCATATCAAATCCAATGGCATAGTTTTTTATTGCTTACAAAAGACCATTGCCCATCCAATTCACAGATAAGTGTGATATCGTCATAAGTGAGCTATTGCGATGTTACTTGTTTTGGCGAGCGTTTTTTAATGTCCGTATCACCGTATTGATACCGAGACCTAATACACGGCCTGTGTCTTTCACGCCAGAGCCATTCATTGCCATATCCATAATTTTTTCTTTCATACCCGGTTTATGGCCGTTATACCGAGAAAGGTTCTTTGGCTGTTTTTGCAATAGTAGCGGGGGAAACTAGCCTTACCTGTATGCAACCATGCAACAGGTAAGGCTTGGCCACAATATCGGCAAGTCACTTCTATCGTCACAGTCATGATGATACCCCATTAAAAAGTACAAGAATGCCAAATTAACGCTTTGAAGTCATAACCTTGTTTTTTAGTTAAATTGATTATACTAAATCATCATGCTGTTAAATTTATATTTACAACACGTCCATACACCTTAAATAGTTTTGTGAATTTTTAGAGCCATATTATAACCTTCTAAGGTTTGAATAGCTGTTTTTTGCCATGTGAAGTTTGATTCAATTCTTTTCTTTAATTCTGGGTTTATTTCACTTTCCATTACATTAATAATTCCTTCTTTTATAGATTTTATATCTCCAGGTTCGCAATATGTAGCTAAATCCTCAAAATAAAATCTAGTATCACCACGATCTGTTATTAATAAATTTGATTTCATAACTCCAGCTTCTAAAGAAGATAGTCCCGGAGTTTCCATCCATGAAATTAATGCATGGGATTTACAGACTTTATATAAAGATGCCAGCTCTTCTTGTGATACATGTTCTATGAAAATAACATTTTCACCAGCTTCTTTCTTACACTTTTCATAATAAGATAAACTATTTGGGCTAGGTTTTCCAACGATGACTAGTTTATATGGTAATCCTTTTATTGCTTTAATTAAATCTAATTGACATTTTCTTATTTCAATTCTTGCTGCACTTAACAGACAGCCTTGAAGATCAGCATATTTTGACGAATCTATATCTTCATAGTTAAAAGTGGTTATATCTACAGCATTGACAACAGAAACTCCAGGTTTGTTTTTATGATCCATATCTGTTCTAACACGGCATAGCTCTGTAGGGCTATTAGGTAATATAACATCGATTAAATTTACTATTTCCTTTTGGGAGGTTAAATGGCCTTTTAATAAATAGGGTAAAGTACCTTTGTGGTAGTTAAAATTTTTTACTATTCTTGCTGACGTTTTAAAGTATTCCACATAGTTTTCTGGAAAGATGTTAGATATCCATTTTTGTATTCCTACTCTAGCTTTTTTATCGCATTCATAATAACTTCCCCATATGGTGGAAAGTACTGTCGGTTTATTATATTTAACAGCTTGCTGAACATAATATAGAATGTCTTGTGGATTTCTTAAATTAAAAAAATGGAATAAATCGTAGTTTTCAAAATTAATATTACCTCCTGAAAATATATCTACAGACACACCAATTTCTTCTAAGTGCTGTCTAGTTTTCAATAGTTGGATAGTATCCCCGCCAGGGCCGGAAAATACTGTTGGTCTTGTGATAAATAAAACTTTCATATTAATGTTCTAACTTTTTGGTGATGGTTTATAAAATTCAGTTATAGGAAAAATCGGTTGTGGCATTAATTTTTTAATTCATGTGTGGCGTGGCTATTTAGCTAAAATTAAAATAGCCAAAACTGATGTTATCTATCTCCTATCTTACTTTTTAAAAATAATTTTTGCTCTAGCCATCAATATCACCTCTATCGACTTTGTTGGCCTACTGAGCAATAGAAATTTACTTATACCACATACCACTATGGTATAAATAAGTAGCAATAAATGATTTCGAATGTCGTATAACTACATTATCATAAACATTGGGAGGTGTGCGGAATCACATCATTTCTAAAAAATATCTAAAAATTCTTTCAGACAAAAATGAGATTAATTTTGTATCGGTTCGGAAAAAAATAGATTTTATTAGAAAGTATTGCTTTATTATTTATCGGATAAAAAAGTGGTGGTTTTTTTATCTCATTCATGGATGAATTGAAAATTTTAACTATTTTATTTTTAATAAGTATTAAATAGGATGATGACCGTTAGGATAGAAATTGCTTGCTGATACTGCAGTTAAGTAGAACCGATACGTAAATATAGGACGGGTAAAGTGGTTTTTCCGTGCTATGTAATGCGCATAGGCACAGGTTTCCATGCTAAATAGTTTGTCATAATGATGAGACTCTTATATTTCTCATTTCTTTCCAAGTCGTTAACGACGCCCTTTTCAAAAAAATTTTCACATTACGAATAAGCTGCCACATAAATTGGCAACAATGATTGCGTGTCACCGTTTCATGGAGTGATTGCCATAACCGTTCTATTTTGTTTAACCAAGGCGAGTAGACCGGAAGAAACAGCAACGTCACGGTGGGATTATTCAGCAGCCATTCTCTGACCTTCTTACTTTTATGGATACCGTAGTTATCTAAAATCACGCTCAACGTTTCTGCATCACGATAGGTTCGTTTTAATACTTCTAACATATTGATAAATAAATCCGAGTTTTTTCTTGTGTCACCCGTAGACACGATCTTTCCTGTTTGGGCATCAAGACAACCGGTAAAATAATATTTTTGATTTTGACCGGGTGTCACAATCCGTTTTTGTTGGCCTTTAAAGTACCCGTCAGCACCAATTTTAGGATTAAAATCAATATCAACTTCATCTTCATCTTCATAAACAACAGGATGTTTTTCGCCAGCCTGAGAGAGCGCTTCAGTAATACGCGCCATTTTTTCGTCATATTCGGGATCAGCGTGTTTTAATGTGGGGGCCGCTCGTCGCCAGACAATGCCTTGTTTGCAGAAGTAACGGTAAAGTGTGCTGATGGAAAGCGCAATATGCATATATTTTCTGAGTAAAAACACAAAAAACGACAGACTCCAGCGGGAACCGATGTAGCCAACTTGCTGGGGGGAGTGCTCTAAAAAATAATAGAGAAGAGGCAGATAACGTGCTAAATGCCACTGAATATGACGCCCGGCAGGTAAGCTCTGTAAGCCCGCCCATTCTTGTTCTCTAAACTTTTTCAGCCAACGCCAAACGGAAGATTCAGCGCAACACAGTATCCCTGCCACTTGGGGGACAGAATGTGTTTTACCCAGTAGAAGTATCCCCGTGATCCGCCGTGCATAATTTTTATCAGATTTTTTTTTGAACGATTTTTTTCATCTGCCGACGTTCATTGCGTGAAGTGGGTGGTATGATAAGCATGACTCGATCCTTTTTTCTGTGATTTTGCGTTTTGGGAACAAAAATTTCGCAAATTTAGGATCGAGTTTCTTTGATACTCCTACCATTTTGACAAGCTATTTAGGTGTCATTGTTAGAAACTCAATGAGTTTAGTGCGTGTCATCTTCTTCTTATGATAAAGCGCATTTCCATTTTTATCCTGACCGTGTGTAAGTGAAAAGAATGCTTATCGGAGTCGTTCATGATGATGTCCTCTTCTAAAAGAAAAACACATTGTTAATTTACTGACACAGAATGGGGTGGTTTTCGCCTAATTAACTTAAGGTCAGGATACTTAGAATCATGTCATGTGCATTTGCGAATTGGATGAACAAGGCTCTTTCGTCGATAACAAAAAAACAACGCCATTGGCTCTGGTATTCTTTTTATACAAAAGATACGTTCTCACCTATAAATTTGACCCCGAAACTTGCTGAAAGCGCTTTGATTTATTGGCATCTTTTAATATTCGTTTTATGACGACCGATAACTGGGGAAGTTATGCCCGAGAAATTGAAGCCGAAAAACATTTGGCGATCAACATTTTTACCCAGTGTATAGGGCGACATGGCCTGACGCTTTGTATTTTTATCAAACGATTATCTAGAAAAATTATTTGTTACTTACGCTCAATAGAAATTCATGAAAAACTTATTAGCATCTATATCTATACCAATCTAACTTGAAGATGCAGGTTTTAAAATCTGAAAATTATCAGTCAGTCGAGCCGTCAGTCCTTTCGCTTTTTCTGGCACAGTGACATGAAAAAAGTGACGAAGGGTTTCACGGAACGTCTTCGCATCCGGAAAATAGATATTATTACGCACTTGCTCATTCATATACTTCCACAATCGCTCTATCGGATTGAGGTTTGGGCTGTAAGGTGGTAGGTAATGCAATTCAATATTAAGTACATAGGTAATCTCTTTCACTAACTCTGCGCGGGGGGACCCCGCCTCATCCAGAATAATATGGAGTTTTTGCGAAAGGGGATAAATTTCCCGGAGCGCGCCGAAGAAATACGCGATATTTTCGGCATTGATGCGCGGATATTCACGGATAACGGTGTCTCCAATCCGTTGTAAATTCAGAGTGCCCAGAATATTGAGGCGGGTACGACTACCGGTGGTTTCGACCATTTTTACCTGATTTTTTCCGGCTTTCATCCAACCATAACTGAGCTTGGTGGACTGTGA
The DNA here is from genome assembly GCF_963876465.1 of Xenorhabdus sp. KK7.4. Lineage (NCBI taxonomy): Bacteria > Pseudomonadati > Pseudomonadota > Gammaproteobacteria > Enterobacterales > Morganellaceae > Xenorhabdus > Xenorhabdus sp. KK7.4. Next base: position 62,397 of record NZ_CAWNQF010000100.1, on the reverse strand, counting down.
AGGATGCACCGCATCAATAAATAGGATCGGTTCATTCTGCCCCGCTTCCTCTTTCAGCACCTTGTAGTCATCAATAAATTGTTGCTGTTTATGCACATCGAATTTATGCGGAACACCCTGGGATTTTTTGTAGCTGAAACCTTGGCGGTGAAGCCATTTTGTCATTCCGCCCACGCTGAAAGAAACCTGCCAACGTGCATGGACATAGGCCACAATCTGGGTCGTGGTATGCATCAAATTAGCGGTCAGATAATCAATCAGGTCGATAGTTTTTTCGGCAGAAAGATGGCTTTCAGAGCCGCCATTGTCTGGGGTGAGCTTTTCCTGTGCGATAAAATCTTTTAGGTGACGGCTGACTGTACTTTCATGAATACGCGAAGCCTGCGCAATCATCTGAGCAGTCCAACCTTCTGAGGCCAAAAGCACCTCCTTAATGCGATCATGCATCAATTCAAGGGCGTGTTTTTGTTCTGGTGTCAGATGAATTTTCATGGTTGCAAGCATGATTGGGTTGGAATAATAAATCAAGCATCTTCAATGGCGATTGGTATATATCTATATTGAGCAGAGTCATTTTAATATTTTTAGTTATTTATACATTTACTATTATCAGTAAATAGAATTTATAATTTTAATATATTAAGGATAATAAGTATTCTTAATGTAAAATAAAATTAGGATGATTTATTTTTTTGACATGAAAATATTAATAAGGAAATGATTTGCATATATGCAATTGTGAGGAATTCGTGTGTAAATAACTGTGTTATAAACATATAAAAAAAAGCAAAAATAGATAAATTATGTTTTTTATTTATAAAAAGAAAATAAATCAATGAAGTTGATAAAAATAAATAAGTTATTATGCCAATAAATCCAAAATATTTAAAAATAAAAACATATCCATTTTCTATGTAGTTTTTCATTAAATCATATTTAGCTAGATAGAAATCAATTTTTCCAAAATTACCAAAAGTGATATTAATAAAAGAGTTGAAGTTTATTTTATTAACAACACCTTCAGTTAAGTAAAGCCTACTTTCTATTGTATTTATTTTAGCTAAGTCACTTCCTAGTAGTGGTAGCAAGAATAAAAAAACAACTCCCAATAAGATAGAAAAAAATAACCAATATTTTATTTTTATTATTTTTTGATTGATCAAGATCATAAAAAAACCTATGAAAAAATTAACTCTATTTAGAGTTAAAGGAATTATAACATAAGGAATTAGTTTTAAAATTATATTGTTATTTTTGTGTTCTGAATAAGAATAAATTATGAAAAATAATGCAAGGCTTGCTAAAATCTGTGGTGTGGAATATATACCCTTTAATGCCCAAAATCCGTCAAAACCTTTTGCATATGTGGCATCAACAAATGTAAAATCACTCCCAACCATTATACATAATATGGTAATTATAACATTCAATACCAATTGAATTTTTATAGCATCATAAATTATATTCTCATAAATTAATTTTTTATATGGAATAGATAAAATAGCTATTATTTGTAATAAAAAATTAAAAACAACAATGTCAACTTCTTCGAAGGAAATTGGATTTATTAAGTTTAAAACATAAAAAAGAGAAAAAAGTAACAAAATAATATAAATTGATGGGTTGTGCTTGTTTAATATAAAGTTAATTGATAAAAATATAATGAGAGAAAAATATGATGCATTTCCTAAAATTGAAGGCATTGATGAAATAACTAGTAATAAAACAGAGAATATATAGAGTAAATTATGTTTTTTTTTCATATAAAATTATGTATGATTATTGTCCGAATATATCACAATAGCTGAAATGTTCATTTTCCAATTGTATGGATTTTTATTTAGCGCTAAATAAATTTTCAATATATTAAAATAGAAGAAAAATTAATGAAATTTTGGTTTTGTATCAAATATCGTCAATAAACTAGTTATGACTTCAAAGCGTTATAATGATGCTGCTCAATGTAGATGCTAATAGGTTTTTCATGAATTTCTATTGAGCGTAAGTAACAAATAATTTTTCTAGATAATCGTTTGATAAAAATACAAAGCGTCAGGCCATGTCGCCCTATACACTGGGTAAAAATGTTGATCGCCAAATGTTTTTCGGCTTCAATTTCTCGGGCATAACTTCCCCAGTTATCGGTCGTCATAAAACGAATATTAAAAGATGCCAATAAATCAAAGCGCTTTCAGCAAGTTTCGGGGTCAAATTTATAGGTGAGAACGTATCTTTTGTATAAAAAGAATACCAAAGCCAATGGCGTTGTTTTTTTGTTACCGACGAAAGAGCCTTGTTCATCCAATTCGCAAATGTACATGACATGATTCTAAGTATCCTACCTTGATGTTACCTGCTTGAATGAAGAGTTTTTAAAGTTTGTATAACCGTATTCATGTTGATGCCCAAAGCATGACTTGTATTGTTGATACCAGAATCCTTTACCACCTTATCAATTACCTTTTATATTATGCTCATTTATTATCAGTATAATAATAGTATAAATAACCCGCTTTACATGTCCTATGATTACGTACCAGTTCTGTTTTATCGCAGTATTGGCAAGCAACTTCTTTCGTGACGTTCCTCGCTAAAAAGCATAATTAATACTAAATGAACTCTTTGAAGTCATAATCACGAAAAAAGGAGTTTACTGCAATATCTAATTATTGGAAATATGATCCAAGAAAACTTCTACTATAGAAATTGCTCGCCTTTGTTATTCGGTGTAGTTAAGTTTAATTTATGAGCAACTTTGTAATATATATAGATTCTTATTAACCATAAGGAAAGCTGAAACACCAAAACTAGTGTCAGGCTTGGGTACACATATATTATCACAATAAAAATAAGCATATATATGTTAGGGTATTTATTTAAATTGGCTATTTGTTTATGCGTTGCATGTAATGATAATAGAGATGCAAATAAAGAATCTAAAACTCTTAAGCAAGAGAAAAACAAAAAATAAAACATGTAATTGATGCTTATATTTATAGATATAAACTTTGTAAATAAGTGGATAAAAGAAAAATAAATAACTAAAATTGAGGTTATTATTAAAATATACTTATTGCAATTTTCAATAAATGAAATGCTTTTTTTATGATCTTTAAAATCTACAAGGGCAACTTGAGATATATAAGATGCTACTACATTTATAGGCAAAAATAAGACAGTATATGCAAAAAAGTAATCTGCAAATACGTCTTTGGAAAAGGCTAAAGAAATGACTATTTTTTCATAGTTAAATAGAAGTGCAATAGATAGAGTGGAGTATAATAAAGATAAATGGGTTTTTTTATCAAATTTATCTTTATGGATCTTTAACTTTATTTTTCTTATAAAGAAAAATAAAGTTATTATATATCCAAAAGTTAAGCTATAGAATATCTCCTTATGTAGTTCCATATCATCATTATAGGTTATATGACACAATATTATAACTAATATAAATAGTTTCCAAGAGAAATTAAAAATTTGAGAAATTAAAAATTCTCTACCTAATCTAAGTATTATTGAGGTAAATATCCCTGCGGCGGTAATAAGTAAAGATATAAAAATATAAAAATTAAATTTTGTGATTATTGCGAAAAAAAAACTAAACAACAACGTAGAGAGTAAAGCATAAAAAAGAGGGCTTTTAGGTATTAATATTTTATTTTTTTTTTATTCTGGATTTTCTAATTAAATATGAATCAAAAGCAGAAAAACATATTGAGGGGAAAAGAGTTAAAAGAAAAACCATATAAACCCAATCACTATATATATCATGGAATTCTTTTTTTATAAGAATGTTAGAGCAGTAAAAAAATATAGATGCATTAATTAGTAGTGTTATTGGGAAGTATTTTTTAAAAATTGGCATAGTTAAGTTTTTAATTACATTCATATTTATCCAAGAATAATGATATTTTAATCATAGTGAATGTGGATTAATAAAGTTAAAAAATTTCATATAAAATAATATATTTCTATATTTGTTTCCAATTTGAGATTTGTTGATGAATATGGTAAATATATAAATGGTTCTTATTTCTTGAAAAAAACATTAGTTTCTATTAATTTAAAGTAAACTATTTAAAATTCACGAATGATTATTGATTAAAAATTTTATATTTAAAGTTTTGTATTAAATGGTTTTATTAGAGATTGAAATAATGTTCACATTCCATATAAATCCCTATTATCTTATTGTACATTTTAATAACAGATGGTTTTTTTCTTCATATTTTTGATTTGGTACGATGATATACGTTGAATAAAGGTATTTCTAGTCCGGTACTCTTCTTTTATTTTGGAAAGCTATTATAAATCCATACAGTAAATCCGAATATTAAAGGAGGATAGGAATCAAGCTGCTGTTTACTCAACATCTTCCTGTTGCAATCATTAAGAATATGTACCACTATTCGTTTAAGATGAGATCTCCAGCAGTGCTGCTAATATTCAGGGTGTACGATGATTTCGTTCGATTTTATCTTGAACTTTCATCTAACTAAAGCAGAGCTGGTTCTTGTCCGAACCAGCCATCTTTGAATTTTTCGAATTCCTCAATCGCATTGAAACACTCACAATCATAGATAACAGCACAAACAAGATGATCCGAATACAGACTTGTGAGCGCTGTTTAGTACGACTAAGTTGAGGAATGGTGAAATGTTCCAAGGTATTACTGAGGTGGGGGCTTTCATGATGGTTTCTACAATAATCATTGACAAAAGACGATTATAAATCACAAACTGCCATCAATACTCCGACCCTGCTGGAGGCACATTGCTGACCTTATTGCTCAATTCAGATCCGTTTTCTCTGAAATTTCAAGTGATGTTTTTCCAGCGAGGTGTAACTCAACTTTGACATCAGTTTATGTAACTCCCGAGCACAGAGTATTATAAAATTATCTGGGAGCGTATTTGAAATATCCCAAGATACATATATGGACTAATGTGCTGATATCAGTAGTGGTATTGCCGTCTGTATTCTTCTTTTGTTTCTTCAGCACTATTATACATTTCTTAATTTCCTAGCGATGTTCTATCACCAGAGTTTTCCATTTTTAGGGATTGCATGCGATGCCTTTTCTTATATTTATTTGAAGAGAAAGAAGTAGTGTTATCATGATACATGATAAATTACGGCTATAGTATCCTCTTTTATCACGATTAAAGTTCTACCTCTACTATACCAACCTAACTTGAAGATGCAGGTTTTAAAATGAAAATTCTCAGTCAGTCGAGTCGTCAGTTTTTTCGCTTTTTCTGGCAAAGTAACATGAAAAAAAATTGGTTTCGACTGCTTTAACACTCCCCTATTCCCACGCTTTATCCAGCTGTAACTTACATGACGTGGACTAGGTAGAGTATACGGCATTAATAAACAAAATAGTTTAATTCTAGCCCCCGGTTTTTTTCAGCATGTTTCTTAATAAACTGCTGCTGTTTATTCGTTATTAGCACCAAATTTATGGGGTATACATATTGGTTTCTTGTAACTAATTTCTTGATGGTGAAGCTATTTTGTCATCCCAGAGTTAATGTCACCTACCAGCGTATCTAGCCATAAGCGACAATTTACACGGTGGTGTGTATTAAACGTGCTGTCATATGTTGTTTGTTCGGTAGACAGACGGCTTTCAGAGTATCCATTTTCAGGGATGAGTTTATATTCAGGAAGTAATCTTTCAGGATAGTGTTTTACTGTATTTTCATGAATACGCAAAACCTCGGAAGTTAGCCTTCTGGTGCTACAAGCACAGCTTTGATGCGGTCACGTATTCACCATTCACCTATGATGCATTAATTCAAGGAATTTTTCTTGGGCTTCTGTCAGATTAATTATCATTAAACTAATGAAAAATAAAATGATTAGAGTGAAGATAGTTATATTAAGGCATTGACTATTTTTTGGCATGCCTTTCCGTCACCATATGGATTATTTGCAAAAGCCATTTCTTTATATTTTTCTTTATTAGTCAATAAATTGTCTAATTCTTCTGTTATTTTCTCTACATCAGTGCCAACCAGTTTTACTGTTCCTGCTTGTATAGCTTCTGGCCTTTCTGTTGTATTACGCATAACTAGAACTGGCTTTCCCAGAGAGGGAGCTTCCTCTTGAATTCCGCCTGAATCAGTTAAAATTATATGAGCTTTATCCATTAGATATATAAAAGGCAAATATTGCTGTGGTTCGATTAGATGTATATTTTCAACATCTTTTAAAAGTCTATTAACAGGTTCTCTTACATTTGGGTTCATATGCATGGGATAAACGATTTCAATATCTTTATAATGTTTATTAGCAGTTTTCACTAATGCTTGACAAATACGTTCGAATCCTTCGCCAAAACTTTCTCTTCTATGTCCAGTGACTAATATCATTTTCTTATTTGGATTCAAAAAAGAAAATAAAGAAGATAGTTTTTCTTTTAATTTGGGATCATTATCTATTTTATTTTTTATAAAAAATAATGAATCAATCACTGTATTCCCTGTGATTATGATGTTTTTTTCATCGATATTTTCTTTTATCAAATTTTGTTTGGATGTATCCGTAGGCGAGAAATGGTAGTTTGCCAAAACTGAAGTTAGTTTTCGATTTGCTTCTTCTGGCCAAGGTGAATAAATATTTCCTGTCCTTAGTCCTGCTTCTACATGTCCAACAGATATTTGTTCATAGTAAGCAGCTAAACTTGCAGCAAATGTTGTTGCTGTATCGCCGTGAACTAAAACAATTTCAGGTTTAAATTCTCTTAAGACATCTCTTATATTATTCAGTATATTAGTAGTAACTTCTGTAAGGCTTTGACCTGCTTTCATGATATTAAGATCATAGTCTGGAGTTATACCAAATAACTCTAAAACTTGATCTAACATTTCTCTATGTTGCGCTGTTACACATATTTTGGATTCAAAACGATTATCTGAGTTTAAGCAGTGGATAAGTGGAGCCATTTTTATAGCTTCGGGACGTGTACCAAAAACTACTAAAATTTTCTTTGGATTCATAATAATTACTTATATTAAATATTAATTTAATTCTAAATTATCTAGGGATAAGGCATGAGAGTCTTTTGGGGATAAAATGGGAATGATATCTCCAATCGGCCAATTAATGGATATGCTTTTATCGTTCCAAATTACAGAATCTTCAAAATTAGGGTGATAGAAATTTGTTGCTTTATACAATAATTCAGCAACACTGCTTTTTGTAAAGAAACCGTGAGCAAATCCTTCCGGTATCCATAATTGGCGTTTATTCTCTGCGGAAAGATATGCCCCAACCCACTCACCAAAGGTTGGTGAATTTTGTCTAATATCTACAGCCACATCAAATACTTCACCAACTGTACAACGAACTAGCTTACCTTGAGCATATGGTGCTTTTTGAAAGTGTAGACCTCTGAGAACACCTTTTGTTGACTTTGAGTGATTATCTTGTACAAAATTTACTGGATAGCCAACCACATCTTCAAAGATCTTTTTATTAAAACTTTCAAAGAAAAAACCTCGATTATCTCCAAATACTTGTGGTTCTAAAATTAGAACTTCTGGAATGCTAGTTTTTATTACATTCATTTTATTTTCCACTAACTATTTTCAATAAGTATTGACCATAAGTATTTTTTGACAAGGGTTTTGCTAATCTTATAAGTTGCTCAGAGTTAATAAAGTTCTTTTTATAAGCGATCTCTTCTGGACAAGCAATTTTTAGCCCTTGTCGTTCTTCTATTGTTTGAATAAAGTTACTGGCGTTAATTAAACTTTCATGTGTTCCGGTATCTAACCAGGCATATCCACGCCCCATCATAGCAACTGAAAGTTTATTGCATTTGAGATAAATGCGATTTACATCAGTTATTTCTAATTCTCCTCGAAGAGAAGGTTTTAAATTTTTAGCTATATCAATGACGTCATTGTCATAAAAATATAATCCAGTGACCGCAAAATTGCTTTTAGGATTTAGTGGTTTTTCTTCTAATGAAACCGCTTGATTCTTTTTGTCAAACTCAACAACACCATAACGCTCTGGGTCATTTACGTGATAGGCAAAAACGGTTGCACCACTTTCTTGTTTAGTTGCATTTTCTAGTTGATTGGGCAGATCATGTCCATAAAAAATGTTATCGCCTAATACTAATGCACAACTGTCATTACCAATGAATTGTTCACCCAAAATGAAAGCTTGGGCTAATCCATCAGGACTCGGCTGAATTTTATATTCTAAATTTATTCCCCATTGATTTCCATTGCCTAAAAGTTGTTGGAAACGAGGAGTATCTTGAGGAGTGCTGATAATTAGGATATCCCGAATTCCGGCCAACATTAATGTGCTTAGTGGATAATAAATCATTGGTTTGTCGTAAATGGGCAGTAATTGTTTACTTACAGCCATAGTGACAGGATAAAGGCGAGTACCAGATCCTCCTGCCAGAATAATACCTTTGCGTGTTGTCATATTATTTATTAATTCTTGTAAAATAAAATACGGTCAGTTTTCTGATTTTATTGTTCCAGAATCTCGATGAGCATGCGATCTATTCCTACTTTCCAGTCAGGGAGTATTAGATCGAAAGATTTCTGAAATTTGTTAGTATTGAGTCGGGAATTGTGTGGACGTTGTGCTGGTGTAGGGAATGCGGAAGTTGGTACTGGTTTAATTTCTTTGATAGCTAGCGAAGAACCCGCTTGCTGCGCTTGTTCAAATACGTACTGAGCATACTTGAACCATGTGGTCTCCCCTGATGCAATTAAGTGATAAAGCCCGGCTAATTCAGGTTTGTTTTGAGTTACTCGAATTGCATGAGCAGTACAATCAGCCAGTAATTCTGCGCCTGTTGGAGCTCCGAATTGATCATTAATGATGGAGAGTGTTTCTCGTTCTTTACCTAGTTTTAGCATTGTCTTAGTAAAGTTGGCACCACGAGCTGCATAAACCCAACTAGTTCGGAAGATAAGGTGTTTCTTACAGTGAGTTTGTATTGCAATTTCACCTGCTAATTTAGTCTCACCATAAACATTGAGAGGAGATGGAATATCACTTTCACTCCAAGGTGTTTCACCGCTACCATCAAACACATAATCAGTAGAGTAATGTATCAACCAAGCTCCTAATTTTTGAGCCTCTTTGGCGATAAATTCTACACTGTGAAAATTTAACAGTTCGGCTAGCTCTCGCTCTGATTCAGCTTTGTCTACTGCTGTATGTGCTGCAGCATTTACTATTACATCAGGTTTAAGTAATTGGACAGTTTTTGCAATGCCTTCTGGATTAGTGAAATCACCGCAGTAATCTTTTGATGTAAAATCGAGTGCTGTAACTGTTCCTAGAGGTGCTAAAGCCCGTTGCAGTTCCCAACCTACCTGCCCATTTTTACCGAACAGTAGTATATGCATTATTTGTTTTCTCCATAATGCTCGTTAACCCAAGATTGGTAGGTGCCGCTTTTCACATTTTGAACCCAAATTTGGTTATCCAAATACCATTGAATCGTCTTAAGAATCCCACTTTCGAAAGTTTCTTGGGGTTGCCAATTTAGTTCATGGCTGATTTTATAGGCATTAATAGCGTAACGACGGTCATGACCAAGTCTATCTGTTACATATGTAATCTGTTCTTGATATGAGCCTTGAAGTTTTGGTTTTAGTTCATCAAGGATTTTGCAAATAGTACGAACTACATCAATATTCTTCTTTTCGTTATGACCGCCAATATTGTAGGTTTCGCCAATTTTTCCTGAAGTAATTACTGTGTGGAGTGCTCTGGCATGATCTTCAACGTATAACCAATCGCGAATTTGATCTCCTTTACCATAAATAGGTAAAGACTTTCCTTCTAATGCATTCAGAATAACTAGAGGAATCAATTTTTCTGGAAAATGATAAGGTCCATAATTGTTGGAACAATTGGTTACTATGGTTGGTAATCCATAGGTTCTGTGCCAAGCTCTTACTAAATGATCACTAGATGCTTTTGAGGCGGAATATGGGCTGCTTGGAGCGTAAGCCGTTTTTTCAGTAAATAAAGGAAGGGAAGAGTCTTCGGGACTTTCATCAGGGTGAGGTAAATCACCATATACTTCATCAGTTGAAATATGATGAAAAATGAATTTGTTTTTTTTGTTTTCTGGCAATTGTTGCCAATAATTTCTTGTGGCTTCCAGAAGAGTGTAAGTACCAATGATATTGGTTTCAATGAACTCACTAGGACCACTGATCGAACGATCAACGTGGCTTTCAGCAGCTAAATGCATGATAGCATCAGGTTGGTATGCTTCTAATATATTATCTAAGCTGCTGCGATCACAAATATCTACTTTTTCAAAAGAATAACGTGGATTATTGTCGATTTCTTTGAGGGATTCTAAATTTCCTGCGTAAGTGAGCTTATCAACATTAATAACGCTATCATTAGTATGATTTATAATATGCCGAATCAATGCAGAGCCGATGAAGCCTGCTCCACCAGTAACTAGAATTTTCATTTTTACGTTTTCAGTTGATTTTAATAATGCAGAATTGGAAAGGAAGGACTATGGAATATATAATCTGGTTTTGAAAAAAGCTACCGCACTAGGTTATGGCTCCCAGAGTGCCTATTATTTAGGAATTGGTAAAGGCTATCTTGTTAATATAAAACAATTTTATCTCTTAACAAAAATAATCATATTAACAATTTGTGTTAAGCTGCGACGAGATTAGACCCTCAACGCTTCAAGGTCAAGTATAACAATCTTTTTTCTTTAATTATTACATGCTGTTATTAGCTATATTTTAGTCAGGTCACTATCTATCTCCCATGCAACGGTAACCAAATCACCAGCCTAAGCCCGCCTAAAGGACTATCCTCTGCCTTTACCCAGCCCCGATGTTGCTCTACCGCAGTCTCTACTATCGCCAGGCCTAGCCCTGTGCCTCCCGATTCCCGATCCCTCGCTTCATCAGTCCGATAAAAAGGTCGGAAGATATGTTCGCGGTCTTCAGGACTCACCCCTGGACCATCGTCATCAACGGTAATGGTCACTCCATGGTTATCAGCTTTAAATGCAACAGCAATATGGCTTTTGGAATAGCGGAGAGCATTGCGGACGATATTTTCTAGTGCACTGCCGAGTACTGCCGGGTTACAGTAGATAATCCAAGGGCCGGGAGGTGAAACGATATCCAGCGTTTTGTGCATCTGTTCGACTTCAAATTTGGCATTTTCCAGTATGTCATTCCATATCTTGTTAGCCTTGATGTTTTCACGCAGTAGTTCGTTTTTATGCTGGTTACGGGAAAGTACTAACAGGTCGTTAATCATGCTATCCAGTAACTGCGCTTCTGTTTCAATGCGTTCCAGCTCTTTGCTTTCTCCGTGACGGCGGCGTAATAATGCTGTGGCGAGCTGTAACCGGGTAAGGGGAGTACGCAGTTCATGGGAAATGTCGGAAATGAGACGTTGCTGAGCAGTTACCATCCTTTCTAGTGCACTAATCATCTGGTTAAAGCTGCTGCCGGCTGCCAGAAATTCCTGTGGGCCTGATTCCAGTTCTGGGTGCTGTTTTAAATTACCTTTTGCTACCTGATCTGCTGCATTTTTTAGTTTACGTGCGGGTCTTGCCAAACTCCACGCCAGCCATAAGAGTAATGGCGCGCTGATGAGCATAGTTGCTGCTGGTAACAGAAGAGGACGATCAAACATCAGATTGATAAAGTCTGATTGTGGGCTGTTTGTCGGGCGAAGCAGGTAAAGGTGATAGTAATCTTCACCATCTCGTATTGAAAATGGTCCCATTATTTCGACACGACCATATTTTTTCTTTTTAGGGTGGTCGGAGTTATCTGATTGCCCCATAAAATTGCGTACGAGTTGCGTATCGCGCTTCTCAGTACTGATAACGCGTCCTTCTCCGGTTGCGAGAAATAAGCGTTGATCCGGTGGCACCCATTTGACTATGGCGCGATCCAGCCTTAACCACCAGAACAGATCACTGGGGGGATGGCGGGTCAATTCTGCTTCAATATGTCTGGCTAACTGATTTCCCTGATGGTACTCACTATCTAATAGCGGAGTTAATTGCCGGGAATCCAGCTTGGGCACCATCAGTGCCACCATCAGGACAAGTGCCAGTGTTAGCCAGAAGATTGCAAATATGCGCGCTGTTAAACTATTAATCATTTCTCTGAAACCATTAAGTATCCGCGCCCACGTAGTGTTTTGAACCAGGGTAATTCATCAGTCCGGTTAGGTAATTTACGTCGAAGGTTAGAAATATGCATATCTATGGCTCTGTCAAAAGGTGTTAACCGTTTTCCTAATACTTCCTGACTCAAATGTTCACGAGAAACAACTTGCCCAATATGTTGAGCTAACAAATAGAGAAGTGTGAATTCTGTACCGGTTAAATCCAGAATATCGCCGTCAAAACTGGCTTCCTGACGTCCAGGATTGAGTTGTAGCTTATCGATTTCCAGTATAGGTGTGCTGTTGTCGGCTTGTTGTTCACTCCAGTTGGAACGACGTAGAATCGCGCGTATACGCGCTACCAGTTCGCGATCGTTAAATGGTTTGGGTAAGTAATCATCTGCACCCAGTTCCAGCCCCAGAACGCGATCTAGGTCGCTTCCTCTCGCTGTTAACATAATCACGGGAGTCTGATGATATTGACGCAGCTCTTTCAGGGTTTCAATGCCATTTTTGCGCGGCATCATAATATCCAGCAGCAGAAGGTCAATTGAAGAGTCTATATATTGTAATGCCTGTTCACCATCATGTGCGATAACCACATTGAACCCTTCCATCTCAAGAAGTTCTTTCAATAAAGCTGTCAGTTCGCGGTCATCATCAACTAATAATATCTTATGCATTCATTCTTCCTCCGAGAGCAAAATACGATAACAAATTTTGCTATTCCATGACTTTACGTTCTTTTACATGCTCTGACGCTAGTTTGCAGCCGTGGGGCTATATTACCCGCACTGAATCGAATAGCGCTATTCGATAAAGTGAGGAATTACCCAAAGTGCGTAAAATAGCAATGTTAGTTTTAGCGCCAATACCCGTTCTTGGAACGATGATTGCTCTAGCCGAAACTGTTGGATACGTGTGACGACTCTGAGGTTGATTCATCGCTTGTCTGCCATGCGACAACAGTGATTCTGGCAACTCTCTGCGTAACTATAACTATAACTATAGTTGTGTCTTTGGGGGAATCACATTAACTGAAAAGTAGTGGTAGCTGATGTGGGGTCTGGTGAAAAAACGGTATCTGCATGAGCAATTAATAACGAATATGTAGACAGAACATCAGAAGGCGTACGGCCTTTTGGTGGCAAAGAATTTTGATTAAGTTGCGATTAGAGCGCAGCTTGAAAAAATAGCAAAATATAATGTTGATATCGGTGCAGAAGTTTGCGCGTATTCGCAATCAGATTCTGACGCCTGAGAAAGAAAAACAGCTTCATAGATGCTATCAGGCATGAAATACCCAGTATTTACATCGGTGTTGTTATAACTATCCATAGAACAGCATCAATAACGATTTTCCTTGCCATAGACACCATCCCTGTCTTTCAGCCCCGTTTCGGGGCTTTTTTTTATCTGCCCTTCAACATTAATTCTATTTAAAATCAAAGTGATAATTTTGAAGCAACTGTAGATGATCCGAAATTTTCTAAGTGGATACTTTTGATATCTACAGTTGCTTTTGACGATTAAATTTTTATGTCTGCTTTATTTAATTTGTGTTGACACAGCGCCACCAGTAAACCGAGATAAATACCTAAGATATTAAGTTGAACGGTTTCAAAGTTTCCTCTCACGATAAAATATCCAATGAAAGATATGAATAAAATTAATGCGGCTTGTTTATAATAGCTGTTATCATGTCTCCACTGTTTAACTGACTGTTTCAGATAAATAAATATCAGAGACAGAAAAGTGCTCAACCCTAATATCCCGGAAGAAAACCATATGGTTAGGAATATATTATGTGGTCCCATCGAATTTTTGATTATCCAATTGGGATAATTTTTGACATTGTTGTTATAAACTTGATCGTAGATTGTGCTGCCAGCACCATATCCTATGATCGGGCGTTCCAGAATCAAGTTGAATGCTGAACCTTGTGTGCCATTGCTATATCGATTACTACTATCTGTTTGTTGTAATTTAAAGGCTAACTTTGAGTTTTTGCTAAGGTAATCAGATTTAATAGCAAATAAAGCCGCACAAATAACTACGATACTTACAAACAATGTTTTCCAGTTTTTATTCATCAATATCATCATGAAAAACATAACGAAAACAGCTAGCCAAGCTCCCCTTGCCAGTGTTCCCAGTAGTACAAAAGATACAGATAGAATCAACAAAACTGTCAGTACGAGACGGATATAATTCTTCGGTTTTTGAAAATGCCAAAGAGCGACTAATGCGGGGAAGAAGAATACAATTCCATGGGCTATATTACGGTGATTGTAGTTAGTGAAAGGCATAATGCCGTTCTGATAGTCCTGATAAAATAGGTACATCTCTTTCATCGTGATAAAGAGTAATCCAAGCAGAAATGAGCCGATGATCATTTTCTGGATTTTCAGTTTATCCGTCTGACTTAGCGCTAAAGTAATCAGTATGGCAGAAAGTACTACATCCCTAAAAAAAGGTGTTTTTATCTCATGGAAGCTGAGTTTTGGGTCGGGAGAGATAATGACAGAATAAATAGTGGTTAGTGTGAATATTCCCAAAGCCAACACAAGGTTATTTTTCAGTGCAGCGAGGCATCCTTTAGGGTTTTTTATGATCCAGTAGAGTGCTGCTAGTGCTATCAAAGCAAAGAATAAGTTTTTATAACGAGTAACGCCTGTAACGTAGACGAGTGAAATGTACCCTCCTACGAAAAACGTACTCCAAGATAAATGATTTCTGATTGTTTCTTTAAACATAAACATAACCATACCTGAACAAACACGGATTTTAGCGGATATTCTCTATTATTTTAGGGTTTGAGGCACGAATAAATAACAGGGCGATCATGTAAATTCCGTCAGGCAGGTCTCATAAGCCGTAAATTAGGGGGTATTTCAGTTCTTGTTATAAGCTATACACTTCGTTTTTCAAGTTGCCTCTTTGTTGGCCGCGCTCGCTCACCCCAGTCACATAGTTATCTATGCTCTTGGGGATTCACTCTCTTGCCGCCGCGATGCATCTTGAAATCCATTGTGTATATAGGCCTGTTGTTATCTTAGCCAATCTTGATTATCTTACCTTCCCAGTCTGTTCAATTAAAAAATCTTATCACTGTTACTCTATATAAAAAGGGATAGGGATACCCTATATGGGAAAAATTCATAAAATCAGTTTGCTGTCGAGAAGCATGGGGGCGATGTTATCGGGCCTGTGTCGTGTCCTGACGGGGGTACGTGTGCGATGGGTTGGTTGCCAGCCATCGACCAAGAGCCGGATTTATTATGCGAATCATTCCAGTCACCTGGATGGATTAGTCATTTGGTCAGGCCTTCCATCGGTATTGCGCCATTTAGTACATCCGGTTGCAGCTCGTGATTATTGGGATAAAACCAAACTGCGCCGATATCTTATTCATAAGGTATTTTGTGCTGTCTTGATCGAGCGTCAGGGGGAAAACAGTAACAGAAAAGAAATTCTGGCACCGTTGGAAAGTGTTCTGGCGCAAGGGGAGTCTTTGATTATCTTTCCGGAAGGAACTCGTGGGAATGGTGAGCAAATCAATCCGTTCAAGAGCGGTCTGTATCATCTGGCCCGAAAATATCCTGATGCTGAACTTATCCCTGTTTATCTGGAAAATTTAAATCGTGCTTTACCAAAAGGAAAAAGGATATTAATCCCCGTTATTTGTTCGGCGACATTTGGTCAGCCTCTGGACAAATTGGCGGATGATGAAAGTAAGGAAGTCTTTTTACAACGTGCCCAGACTGCATTGGAGGAGCTGGTGTTATGACAGGGATAGATCATGATTTGATGTTGTTGTTTAGCGGAATTTTTGGGGTGCTGATTATTGCCAGTGTGATTGGCGGTATTCTGTCACTCTGTTATTCAGGGGAAAAACGGAACGCAACCATCGATAATCTGAATGCCCGTATTCGTGGCTGGTGGATGATGTGTATTGTTTGTGTGCTGGCCGTAGTTATCGGGCCAATCGGGTCCGTTGTGTTGTTTTCTGTTATGTCTTTTTTTGCTCTGCGTGAATTTATCACTCTCACCCCGACTCGTCGCAGTGACCATGAGGCACTGTTCTGGTGTTTCTTCGGTTTTCTGCCGGTTCAGTATGTGTTGGTTGGAATGCAGTGGTACGGGCTGTTTTCGGTGTTTATCCCCGTTTATGTTTTTCTGTTTTTACCGGCCCGTATTGCTTTGGTCGGTGATACAACTCACTTTCTGGAACGTACCGCAAAAATACAGTGGGGAATGCTGGTAACGGTGTTTGCCATTAGCCATGCACCGGCTTTGTTGATGTTAGATATCGCGGAATATCAGGGGCAGAATATCAAGCTATTGCTGTTTTTGATGATTGTGGCGCAAATGTCTGATGTTTTGCAGTATGTGTTCGGGAAATTATTCGGCAAGCGACCGATTGTACCGAAATTAAGCCCGAATAAAACGGTTGAAGGGTTTATCGGCGGTATCTTAGCGTCGGTATTGCTGGGAATGTCGCTGTATTGGATAACGCCATTTTCTCCGTGGGTAGCCGGAGGGATGTCACTGGCTATTACATTGATGGGGTTCATCGGTGGACTGTGTATGTCAGCGATCAAACGTGACAGCGGCGTGAAAGATTTTGGTGAGATTATTGAAGGCCACGGCGGTATGTTGGACAGAATCGATTCTCTTTGCTTTTCTGCCCCTATATTTTTCCATTTAACGCGCTATTTTTATACCTGATACAGACCATCCTGAATAACTTTGAGGGCTGTGAATATGGGTATTAATTATGGCCGATGGGTCAGTACTGCTGCACTGGTGGCGACAATACTGGCCAGTATATTGTTAGTTGTGAAGATTTTTGCCTGGTGGTTTACCGGCTCGGTGAGTTTATTGGCGGCACTGGTAGATTCTCTGGTCGATCTGGCTGCTTCTCTGACTAATTTTTTTGTCGTACGTTATTCCCTTCAGCCCGCGGATGAAGAACATACGTTTGGGCATGGTAAGGCCGAGTCACTGGCTGCTCTTGCCCAAAGTATGTTTGTTTCCGGCTCAGCGATTTTTCTGTTTTTGACAGGTTTTCAGCATTTGTTTTCTCCCCAGCCTTTAGAACATGCCGCGGTGGGTGTTTGGGTAATCATCATTGCTATTGTTTCAACAAGCTGTCTGGTTATTTTTCAGAAATGGGTGATTAATAAAACTCAAAGTCAGGCTATTCGTGCCGATATGTTGCATTACAAATCTGATTTATTAATGAATGGCGCGATTTTGGTGGCATTGGTTTTGAGTGTCTACGGGTTCCGACGAGCAGATGCTTTATTCGCGTTGGGAATTGGTGTGTATATTCTCTATAGCGCGTTAAGAATGGGATACGATGCGATTCAGTCTTTACTGGATCGTGCCTTGCCAGATGAGGAACGGCAGGAGATTATAGAAATTATCAGAAATTACCCCGGTGTTTCCGGCGGGCATGATCTGCGCACCCGTCAATCGGGTCCGACGAGGTTTATTCAGTTTCATCTTGAGATAGATGATAATTTACCGTTGGTACAGGCTCATGCTTTAGCCGAAGGAATTGAAAATAAATTGCGTGATAGGTTTCCCGGTGCCGATATTATTATCCATCAGGATCCTAACTCTGTTGTTCCTGATGAACGTAAAAACAATTGGGATTGATAGAAGAATTTATTCATAATCAAAATAATGTCAAAAAGTAGACAAAAGATTGATGCAGACTGAATGTTTTTCCGTATCATGGGCGCGATTGAATCAATTCAGCTAATGAATTGGCAATCAAAAGTTGAGTGAAATAATCGTCGTGAACCTTCCCTTTTGGAAGGGCAGTCAGCAGATTAGGCAAATATTACATCTATAAGTCAGAGGTCATCATGATCAACAAGATTAAAAGAATCGGAGTCTTAACGAGCGGTGGAGATGCACCGGGTATGAACGCCGCTATTCGTGGAGTTGTTCGTGCCGCTTTAACCGAAGGGTTAGAGGTTTATGGTATTTATGATGGCTATCTGGGGCTGTATGAAAACAGGATGAAAAAGCTCGATCGCTACAGTGTTTCCGACATGATTAACCGTGGCGGCACGTTTTTAGGTTCCGCACGTTTTCCTGAGTTCAGGGATGATAAAGTGCGTGAAATTGCTATCGAAAACATGCGTAAGAATGAAATTGATGCGCTGGTGGTGATTGGTGGTGATGGTTCTTATCTGGGAGCGAAAAAACTGACTGAGGCGGGTTTCCCCTGCATTGGCCTGCCCGGTACGATAGATAATGATGTTGCGGGAACAGATTACACTATCGGTTATTTTACAGCGTTGGATACGGTTGTTGAAGCTATTGACCGTCTGCGCGATACCTCAACCTCCCACAAGCGTATTTCTATTGTTGAAGTGATGGGACGTTACTGCGGTGACTTGACGTTGTCTGCGGCAATTGCAGGTGGATGTGAGTTTATCGTGCTGCCTGAACGTGAAATTCCGTTTGATCGCGAAGAATTGTTGGCTGAAATTCAAGCTGGTATCCAGAAAGGTAAGCGTCATGCCATTGTTGCGATTACGGAGCATGTCTGCGATGTTGATGAGCTGGCAAAATATATTGAAGCGGAAACACGTCACGAAACGCGGGCAACGGTATTAGGTCATATTCAGCGTGGTGGTGCGCCAGTGGCTTATGATCGTATTCTGGCATCACGTATGGGGGCTTATTCTGTTCAGCTGTTGCTGGAAGGATGCGGTGGCCGTTGTGTTGGTATCCAGAACGAAAAACTTGTTCATCATGACATTATTGATGCGGTGCAGAATATGCAGCGTATTTTCAAGAAAGATTGGTTAGATACAGCGAAGAAACTTTACTAACCTTCATAAGAGCGCTTTTCCGATACAGTCATATGATATTTATATGGCTGTTTTTCTTTTTATCTCTCTCCTTTTCATATTCCATATTCCCATAATGAATAAGTGGAAATTTAAAATTATTTCTGCGGCATAACGCTTTCTGTCAATTTTACGATGAAAATCATATCCAATATTGAGGAGAGCATTTCCAATGATTACGCCTATGAAATGGAAGAGGATGAAATGGAGAATAAGCCGGTATTCCCCATTGATGGTGCTGTTGCTGGTTATTCTGACCGGAGGAAATGCTTGGGCGAAAGATTTACAGCTCCTGAATGTTTCTTATGATCCGACGCGTGAGTTATATCAGCAATATAATCAGGCATTCAGCCAATATTGGCAGCAGAAAACCGGAGATCGGGTCACAATCCGGCAATCACACGGTGGTTCAGGCAAACAGGCAACTTCAGTTATCAATGGTCTTCAGGCCGATGTGGTAACACTGGCTCTGGCTTATGATGTGGATGCGATTGCAGAGCGTGGCCGGATTGCCAAAAATTGGCTTCACCGCTTACCCGATAATTCAGCGCCTTACACATCAACGATTGTTTTTCTGGTAAGAAAGGGAAACCCTAAACATATCAAAGAATGGTCAGATTTGATCCGGCCTGATGTTTCGATTGTAACTCCAAATCCTAAAACATCTGGTGGTGCACGCTGGAATTATCTGGCTGCATGGGGATACGCGCTGGCTCATAATAATCAGGACCAGTCTAAGGCAAAAGCTTTCGTGAAGGCATTGTATAAAAATGTTGAAGTCTTAGACTCAGGTGCCCGTGGCGCAACAAATACGTTTGTTGAGCGTGGAATTGGGGATGTGTTGATTGCATGGGAAAATGAAGCATTACTGGCAATTCATACTTTAGATAACGGAGAGCAGGGGAAAGGACAATTTGAAATTGTCACTCCGGGTATGTCTATTCTGGCAGAGCCAACTGTAGCGGTAGTCGATAAAGTTGTCGATAAGCGAGGCACGCGTGAGCTGGCAACAGAATACCTGAAATATCTGTATTCACCGGTCGGACAGGAAATTGCTGCAAAAAACTATTATCGTCCTCGTGATAAAACGATTATCGAAAAATACCGTGCCGTTTTTCCTGAGCTGAAGTTATTCACAGTTGATGGCGTATTTGGTGGCTGGGAAAAAGCGCAGAAAGAACACTTTGCCACAGGTGGGGTATTTGATGAGATTATTCGCCGTTAACTGACAAGTAAGAAAAGGATAATCGCCACGGCGTTCTGCGGTGGCGATTATCTTTGTAAGCTCTTAGGCTTTTTTCGCTTCAGCTGCTGCTTTCACGATAACGGCAAATGCATCTGCTTTCAGTGATGCTCCGCCAACCAGAGCACCATCGATATCTGGCTGAGTAAACAATTCTGCTGCGTTGCTGGCGTTAACAGAGCCACCGTATTGGATAATGACTTGCTCAGCAATAGCTGCATCCTGTTTAGCAATGTGATCACGAATGAATTTATGAACAGCCTGTGCTTGTGCAGGAGTAGCAGATTTTCCGGTGCCGATAGCCCAGACAGGTTCGTAAGCAATAACGGTGTTTTTAAACGCTTCTGCTCCCAGTGTGTTCAGAACGGCATCAATCTGGCGCGCACAGACGGCTTCTGTCTGGCCTGCTTCATTTTCTTGTTCAGTTTCGCCAATGCACAGAACCGGAATAAGCCCCTGTTCTTTCAGAATAGCGAATTTTTTCGCAATGAACTCATCGCTTTCTTTGTGGTAAGTACGGCGTTC
Organism: Xenorhabdus sp. KK7.4; assembly: GCF_963876465.1. NCBI lineage: Bacteria > Pseudomonadati > Pseudomonadota > Gammaproteobacteria > Enterobacterales > Morganellaceae > Xenorhabdus > Xenorhabdus sp. KK7.4. Next base: position 41,589 of record NZ_CAWNQF010000100.1, on the reverse strand, counting down.
GGAGTGACCGATAATGATATATTTTGCGCCCACATCTTTCAGCATTTCTGCGGATGTTTCGCCTGTATATGCACCGGAAAGATTAACGCCTACATCTTGAGCGCCCAGTGCGATACGGCTACCAGCCAGTGCATTATTTGCCAGAGTGACATAAACAGTTGGTGGTGCAATAGCGACGCCACAGCCGTCAACGTTGCTCAGTTCTTTACGCAGGCCTGCAATCAGGTCGTTAACCATGTGGGTACTGCCATTGAGTTTCCAGTTACCCATAACTAATGGATGTCGCATGTTTTTCCCTCCAACCAGAAAAATAATCAAATTGCGAACTAAATGAATGTGCTCTTGTGAATAGTGATACGCCATTCTCTATCAGTGAAAGGCCGACAGTATAAAGATCATCGGCTCGAATAGCTCTGCGCTATGTCACTAATTTTCATTTGCTGGTACGTCAGATAGTGATAGCTTAATCGGTTCAATAGCGAAGGTCATTATATTTTCGCTGCTGTTTACGATGATATAGCGTATCGCCCCGATTTTTAGACTGTAAAAAGGTTGTGTTTCCGCCATCTTAAAAAGTTTCTCTGTTTGTGTCTGAGCCTGTTCCAGAGAAAGTGTGGGCTCAAACTGGCGGGTTATGGCGGCGATATACTTTTTCGTCAGGAGCAGATTTTGTTCTTTTTCCTGTGCGAGTTGGGATGGCAGTAATGTAATTTGCAGACTCTTAATTTTTTCACTGCCTCTTTCCAGTACGGCGGAAGAGTAGATTTTTTCGTTGATCTTGCTGGCAGCACGGATAAAAGGCAGAGAGATATCTGTACTCGTAATAACTTTATATTCATGCAGCAGAATATCAGGATGACTTTTATTGTATTTTTCCCGGAAGGCCGGGATATTGTCTTCAAAAGTCGGGGAATCAGGCAGGAGATACATTAACTGCGGGCGCAGATCTGGTGTGACAGAAGGCTCACCTGCAGTGCTTGAGAATGGTAAACCGATACCAAAAGCGATTAATATTGTCAGCAGAAGTTTATTTATGCCTGTTTTCATGTTGTTACTCGCCGAATGTAAGTCGCGGAAAAAGTGTCAATGGCAGAAAAACAGTATCCACAATTGGGAAAGAATACATGACATTACAACAATGGGGATTTTCATTCAAAGGTCGCATCGGGCGACGGGAGTTCTGGATCGGAATTGGTATCTGTTTTGCTCTGATTTTTATTCTCCTCACTCTGCATGGAATGAACGTTCTCCCCATGAATTTTGCGGCAGTATGCACGGCACTGATATTGTATCCGACAGCGGCGATTTTTTCGAAGCGCCTGCATGATCGCAATAAACGCGGAGGGTGGGCGTTATTGCTGATATTGGCCTGGTTTTTGCTCTCTCTCGACTGGAATATGCTAGCACCCATATGGCAGTGGGGAATTGGCCGTTTTATCCCGACACTGATTTTTGTCATGATCATACTGGACTGTGGAGTATTCCGGGGTACGGAAGGTGCAAACCGTTTTGGTGAATCGGCAGAAATGGTTGAGTACATCTCTGCCGGCAATTCTGCACAAAAACATTAAATGGTCATATATCCAATGAGTTGATTTATGAATATACACAATGGATTTCAAGATGCATCGCGGCGGCAAGAGAGTTCATCCCCTGGAGCATAGATTACTATGTGACTGGGGTGAGCGAGCGCAGCCAACAAAGAGGCAACTTGAAAGACGAAGTGTATACTACCAGTATTGCTCACTGGTCACATACCCCGGCCTACGGCGCAGGTGCTTTGTCATGCCACGTTGTTCTTTAAGCAATTGTTGGGTATCTCTGACCATCTGAGGATTTCCGCATAACATCACGTGGCTGTTTTCTGCCTGCATTGATAAGCCGATAGCTGATTCCAGTTCACCATTTTCAATCAGTGCCGGAATTCTCCCCATTAGCGAATTCTGGCACTGTTCCCGGCTAACGATGGTCTGGATCCGCAATTTCCCCTGAAACATTTTTTCCAGTTGCCGCATGAGAGGTAAATAACTTAAATCCTGCTCCAGCCTGACCGCATGAACTAAGATAATATTTTCAAACCGCTCCAAATCACTTCCCAGCTGGAGAATGGAAAGATAAGGCCCTATACCCGTTCCGGTTGAGAGCATCCAGAGGTTTTGGCAATCAGGGATTTCATCAAGAACAAAAAAACCGGCTGCCTGTTCTGTTACCAGAACTTCATCACCGACCTGCAAAGTGGCAAGCTGAGGGCTGAGTTTTCCATTCGGTACAGTGACTAAATAAAACTCAAGACTATTGTCATTGGGAGCGTTGATATAAGAATAGGCCCGCTGGATGCGTTCTTCTTCAATTTCGAGAGCAAGTTTTGCAAATTGGCCAGCAGTAAATTTTTCTATTGGTGCATGTAGCTTGATACTGAATAGTGAATCTGTCCAATTGGTGACGTCAGTGACTTTTCCTGTAACCCAGTTTGCCATTGCATTTAGCCTCTCTGCACTATTATGAAAGAAAATTATACGAAATAAAATTTTACAGAATGAAATTGTACGGAGTGAGTGACTCATCAACTGGTGATTCTACGTGATTGAGGGAAATAGGCTTATCGATTACGTGTTGCAGTCTAATTAGCTGTATTTTCGTTGTATTTTAAGATGGATATGTACACTTTTATTGACATTGCAGGGTAATATGACTGCAATTTTTTCCTCATGTAAAATTGTATACTGCCGATAAAAAATATACATTGCTCGGGAAAATTTAATCTAGTGAAGTCTGTAGTCAGGTTTGTTCATTAATAACCTGAGGGCTTCGCTGTTGCCGTTATACCCATCTGATTGATAGAGAATGTACCTTAATCAGGCGGTATATTTTGCTTAAATAAAATTGTATGTAAATGCGATGAGAAAAATAGCACATTTCAATTTATTGCTGATGTTAATTGCGTTAGCTGCTGTTGGGCAGATGACTCAGACAATTTATGTTCCGGTGATTGCTGATATAGCGAATAGCTTCGGCAAGCCGGCGGGGGAAGTTCAACGGGTTATGGCGGCCTATTTGTTCGCTTATGGGTTTTCACAGCTCTTTTATGGGCCACTGTCGGATAAAGTCGGTCGTCGCCCCGTCATTTTAGCAGGAATGTCAGTTTTTCTGGTTGCTACGATATGTGCACTGTTTTCTTCCAGTTTATTGGCATTGGTGCTAGTCAGTGTATTTCAGGGGCTGGGAACGGGAGTCGCAGGCGTAATGATACGTACTGTGCCAAGAGATTTATACACCGGGGCATCACTGCGTTGTGCTAATAGTTTGTTGAATATGGCGATACTGGTCAGCCCGTTATTAGCGCCGATGATTGGTGGTGTCGTGGGCCATTATTTTGGCTGGCGTGCCTGCTATTGGTTTTTATTGTTGCTGGGTTCAGGCGTGATTCTATTTTTATTCCGGCATTTCCCGGAAACCCGCCCGGAGCAGACAACGCAGAATACAATGCTGGTTTCTTTCCATCAGCTGCTATCCAATGGCATTTTTGTTTCTTATCTGATTATGCTGATTGGCGGTCTGGCGGGAGTGGCTGTGTTTGAAGCTAGCTGTGGAGTTTTGCTCGGAGCTGTTTTAGGGCTGGATAGTTTAACTGTCAGTATTTTGTTTATTCTGCCTATTCCTGCCGCATTTCTGGGGGCATGGTATGCAGGGCGTGAAAACAAAACGTTTTATCAGCTGGTGTGGAATGCTGTTATGTGCTGTCTGCTGGCGGGGACGCTGATGTGGCTGCCCGGTTGGTTCGGCATTATGAATGTCTGGACGTTATTGCTTCCGGCTGCGCTGTTCTTTTTTGGAGCGGGTATGTTATTTCCGCTGGCGACGACAGGTGCGATGGAACCCTTCCCTTATCTGGCGGGTGCCGCGGGTGCGCTGGTGGGCGGATTACAGAATGTAGGTTCTGGCGTGGCTACATGGTTATCGGCGATGCTGCCACAAAATAGCCAATTCAGCGTGGGTATGCTGATGTTCTGTATGGCGTTACTTATTTTATTGTGTTGGCTGCCAATCTCTCAGAGGATCCAGCAGCAGGAACGTACTGTCTGAGATACTTATTGCGCTGTGTATTGAATTCACCGGATATTAAAAAGCTCTGACAGATTAGCGTCAGAGCTTTCGCATGTATACGCTTTTTAAGCGCGGTCTTCCCATTCCTGAGCACGGGCAACGGCTTTTTTCCAGCCATTGTATTTGTGGTTACGCTCTGTGGTTTCTATGCCTGGGCGGAATTCTTTTTCGATGGTCGCTTTACTTTTCACTTCATCAAGATCTTTCCAGAAGCCGACAGCCAGACCAGCAAGGAATGCCGCACCTAATGCAGTACTTTCACGAACTTCAGGACGCTCTACACGGGTGCCGAGGATGTCAGACTGGAACTGCATCAGGAAATTATTCGCGACCGCTCCACCATCTACGCGCAGCGCCTGTAAACGTGCGCCGGAATCAGCCTGCATTGCATCCAGTACATCGCGGGTCTGGTAAGCGATTGATTCGAGAGTCGCCCGAATAATGTGGTTGCTGTTTGCTCCGCGGGTCAGCCCAAAAATGGCACCACGGGCATACGGATCCCAATAAGGTGCGCCAAGCCCGGTAAAGGCCGGAACAACATAAACGCCATTGCTGTCTTGTACTTTTGTGGCGAAGTATTCGGAGTCTGCTGCGTCAGCGATCAGTTTCAGTTCATCACGCAGCCACTGGATTGATGCTCCTCCCACAAACACGGCACCTTCCAGAGCGTAATTCACTTCTCCTCGTGGGCCACAGGCTATAGTGGTTAGCAAACCGTGGCTGGAGCGTACTGCATCGGTGCCGGTATTCATCAGCAGGAAGCATCCAGTGCCATAAGTATTTTTTGCCATGCCCGGATGGACACATAGCTGGCCGTACAGTGCGGCTTGCTGATCGCCTGCGATACCTGCGATAGGAATACGAGTACCGCCTTTACCTCCTATATTAGTCTGACCATAAATTGCAGAGGAGGCCGCAACTTTTGGCAGCATCACGCGAGGAATATCCAGTTCATCAAGGATCTTCTGATCCCAGTCGAGGTCATGGATGTTAAACAACATCGTGCGGGAAGCATTGGTATAGTCGGTAACATGTACGCGACCTTGTGTCATTTTCCAGACTAACCAAGTATCAACAGTACCAAACAGTAGCTCCCCATTTTCAGCACGTTGGCGGACACCCTCAACATTATCCAGAATCCATTTTATTTTTGTTCCGGAAAAGTAAGGGTCGATAACCAGACCAGTGTTATGACGGATATACTCTTCCAGGCCTTCTTTTTTCTTCAGGCGGGTACAGATATCGGCTGTTCGGCGACACTGCCATACAATGGCATTGTAAACGGGTTTACCTGTCTCTTTTTCCCAGACAATCGTTGTTTCCCGTTGATTCGTGATCCCGATACTGGCAATTTGGTCTGAGCGAATATCGGCTTTTGCCAATACTTCAACCAGCGTTGAGCTTTGGCTGGCCCAGATTTCCATCGGATCATGTTCTACCCAGCCTGGTTTAGGGTATATTTGAGGAAATTCACGTTGTGAAATACTGACAATATTGGCATCGTGATCAAGAATCACCGCCCTTGAACTGGTTGTTCCCTGATCCAGTGCAACGATATATTTTTTATCAGTGATATTTTCTGTTGTCATAACTATAACCTGGTCTTATTTAATAATTTTTTATTTTTTAATCTGTTATCATTTCTAAATATAGGCAAAACTAATTTTCACGTGGTAAATGGCGGGAAATTAATTTGCGGTAACCAAATGCACCCAGAATGGCACCAACGATGGGGGCTACCAATGGAACAAGGAAATAAGGGATGTCCCGACCTCCGGTCAGAGCAATATTTCCCCATCCGGCAAAATAAGCAACTAATTTAGGTCCAAAATCACGAGCGGGATTCAGTGCAAATCCGGTCAGAGGACCAAAAGAACCACCGATAACGGCAATCAGAATGCCGATAGTCAGTGGTGCCAAAGGGCCACGTGGAATACCGTTGCCGTCGTCTGTCAGAGCCAGGATCAGGCAAAGCAAAACAGCCGCGATGATAACTTCAACAATAAATGCATGGAATACGGATATTTGTGTTGCAGGGTAAGTGGAAAAGACGCCAGCCGTGAAAAGACTTTCTTGCGACCCACGAGCAATGTTGTGAACTTGCTCATAATCAAGGAAAAGGTTGTAATACATCATATAGACAAGAGCTGCGGCGACAAAACCGCCTAGCATTTGGGCAATGATGTAAGGAAGTACTTTTTTTCTGTCAAAACTGGCAAATAGGCATAGAGCGATAGTTACTGCGGGATTAAGGTGTGCACCAGAAATGCCGGCAGTAAGGTAAACAGCCAGGGCAACACCAAAGCCCCAGATAATGCTAATTTCCCACAGTCCAAGTTGTGCACCTGCAAGACGTGCAGCAGCAACACAGCCTAAGCCGAAGAAAACAAGCAATGCTGTACCCAGAAACTCTGAAATACATTGACCTGATAATGTTGGAGTGGTGGTCTGGCCCATTTCTATATCCTATAAAAAGTACAGAGAGGAGATTAATTATTAGTCCTTTCTTGCTGTGTTCTGATTACGCAGAGAAAGGTAGTGTGAATTTATCGTTAATGAGCGGAAACGAGAAATAGCGAAATTGAAATCTGCGTGTTGCGTCAACAAAATGAGCGAATTCGCATTTAATTGGGGTTTTATTCATCGTTAAAATGTGATCTTATCTTCATTTAGGATTAGTCACTATATTTCTCGTCATACCCGGTAGATTTCGGGTTTCTTCGTTCGTATAGTGAACGAGAAGGTAGCTCGTAAGATGAAGGGTATATGCCACACATTAGAAGTATGAAACTAGACAGGCGTTAACAGGCTAAATACAATCAAGGCATTGCTTATAAGAGGGGCTCGAGAATGTCATTTGAAGTTTTTGAAAAGCTGGAATCTAAAGTTCAGCAGGCAATTGATACCATTACTTTGCTGCAAATGGAAATTGAAGAATTAAAAGAACAGAACGCAGTGTTATCTCAGGATGTCCAGAATGCGACAGACAACCGTGATTCACTGGTACGTGAAAATGAGCAGCTCAAACAAGAACAATCAGCATGGCAAGAACGCTTACGTACCTTGTTGGGTAAAATGGAAGACGTGCAATAAAGTATCCGCTGGCTTTACCGAAAGAGAGTTTTGCAGAAATTATTTTGCAAAAAAAGGGCGATAATTACTGCGCCCTTTTTTATCAATGATCAGGAATGATAGTTGGGCTATGAGTTATGACACTTCATCACTATCTTCATCCCCATCTATTTCCAGCGGAACTTCTGACAAAATCATTCCAGTGTTGTCTGCATAAAGATAATCACCGGAAAAGAAAGTCACTCCGCCAAAATTCACTCTGATATCGCTGTCCCCGATGCCTTCACTGCTGGAGCCAGCAGGGATTGCTGCCATCGCCTGAATACCAATATCAAATTCAGCAAGGTAATCTACCTGACGCACAGCGCCATAAATGACAATACCTTCCCATTCGTTATTGACAGCAAGCTGGGCCAGCTCGGCATCGAGCAGAGCCTTGCGTACCGATCCACCACCATCAACCAGTAAAATGCGCCCGCGTCCCGGCTCTTCCAGCAAGTCATAGAGCAGTCCGTTGTCTTCAAAACATTTCACCGTGATGATTTGACCACCAAATGAAGTACGCCCACCAAAGTTAGAAAATAATGGCTCTACCACATTCACATCTTCTTGATAGGTATCACAAAGTTCGGAAGTATCATATTTCATGGGATTTACGTCTGGTTTATGCAAGGAACGGACAGTATATCCTTTTAAGACTAACGTTGGCAAAATCATCAATCTTAAAACGTGAGGATAAAATTGATATGTACTCGCTTAATTAAGTATCAGCCCAATCGAAAACAGGATATTGGTCAGGAGTGCCACTTTGACCATCTGTACTAATTGAGGACGCATACCTTCGGCTGTTGGATCGCGCAGTACCTGTAGTACATGCTTCAATAGCATGGGGAAAGCCAGCAGAAATAACCAGCTATACCCGTTGTTGTTCAGGTACAGAAGTGTAAAGGCGATAAAGCAGGACATAGCCCCCGTAAGCAGAGCAGCATGATAATAGCGTGCTTTTTTGCCACCGAGCCTGACTGCCAGTGTATTTTTGCCATTTTGGCTATCTGTCTCGATATCCCGCAGGTTATTGATATTCAGTACAGCTACGGAGAGTAAACCGCAGGCAGTTGCTGGCAGAACGGTACTTAAAGAAAAAGTATGGGCCTGTAAATAATACGTGCCAAGAACACTGAGCCAGCCAAAGAAAATCAGGACAGAAAGATCACCCAGCCCCATATAGCCATAAGGTTTGGTACCAACGGTATAAGTAATGGCTGCAATAATTGCCAGTAAACCTAATCCCAGAAAACCGATAATATCGCCAAGGCTATGACAGGCTGCGGCGATAAGCGCAATGCCTGACAAACAGGAGAGCAGCACGGTAATTTTTAACGCGGTTTTCATTTGTTGGGCTGTAATCAGCCCCTTCTGCATACCCCGCATTGGGCCGATACGCTTTTCGGTATCACTGCCTTTGGCGACGTCGCCATAATCATTAGCAAGGTTAGACAGAATTTGCAGTAGGGAAGCTGTCAGGAAGGCTAGTAAGGCCACAGGCCAGCTAAAATGACCGGTCCATGAAGCAAGGGCTGAACCTGTCATAATTGCCGCTATCGCCAGCGGGAGGGTTTTCGGACGCAAACTTTCCAGCCATGCCTGCATTTGACTGCTTGTCGTTGTTGAGTTCATATTGTCATCAAATATGTCATATGTGATAAATTTTGATTTAAGCAGAATAGAGAAATGGGAGGCAAGCCTCCCATTCCATTTTTACTGTTACTAAGCAGGATCCAGATCAATTACAGGATGAATCGACTCAGATCTTCATCAGCGACCAGTTCGTCTAAGTGTGATTTGACGTAGTCAGCGTTGATTTCAACTGACTGACCCTGAGATTCGCTGGCGTCGAAAGAGATATCTTCCATCATGCGCTCAAGAACAGTATGCAGACGGCGGGCACCAATATTTTCGGTTGTTTCATTAACCTGCCATGCTGCTTCTGCGATTTTGCGAATACCATCAGCGGTAAATTCAATGTGCATGCCTTCCGTTGCCATTAATGCCTTGTACTGTTCTGTCAGTGAAGCATTTGGTTCAGTCAGGATGCGTTCAAAATCTTCGGTAGTCAATGCTTCCAGTTCTACGCGAATAGGCAGACGACCCTGTAGTTCCGGGATCAAATCGGAAGGGCTGGAAACCTGAAATGCGCCGGAAGCGATGAACAGAATATGGTCAGTTTTTACCATGCCATGTTTGGTGGAAACAGTACAGCCTTCAACCAGTGGCAGCAGGTCACGCTGGACACCTTCACGGGAAACATCCGGGCCGGAGGTTTGACCGCGTTTACAAATTTTATCGATTTCATCAATAAAGACGATACCGTGCTGTTCAACGGCATCAATTGCCTGCTGTTTCAGTTCTTCAGGGTTCACCAGCTTCGCAGCTTCTTCTTCCACCAGCAGCTTGAATGCGTCTTTGATCTTCATCTTACGGCTTTTTTGACGCTGACCAGACAGGTTCTGGAACATAGACTGCAACTGGTTGGTCATTTCTTCCATGCCCGGAGGAGCCATGATCTCAACACCAACCGGAGCAGCTGCCACTTCGATTTCTATCTCTTTCTCATCCAGCTGGCCTTCACGCAGTTTCTTGCGGAATGCTTGACGGGTAGAAGATTGTTCTGGTTGCTCTTCAGCTTGTCCCCAGTTGTTTTTCGCTGGAGGTAAAAGAACATCCAGAATACGTTCTTCTGCCAGTTCTTCAGCGCGATAGCGGTTTTTCTCAATGGATTGCAAGCGCACCATTTTTACTGCCGCATCAGTCAGATCGCGGATGATGGAATCAACTTCCTTACCGACATAACCCACTTCAGTGAATTTTGTTGCTTCAACTTTGATAAAAGGCGCATTGGCCAGTTTAGCCAGACGACGGGCGATTTCGGTTTTACCTACACCAGTTGGGCCAATCATCAGAATATTTTTCGGGGTCACTTCATAACGCAGTGATTCATCCAACTGCATACGACGCCAGCGGTTACGCAGAGCGATGGCAACAGCACGCTTTGCTTTATCCTGACCGATGATGTGGTTGTCAAGTTCGCTGACAATTTCGCGAGGAGTCATTTCAGACATGCTATCTATCCTTACGCTTTTGAAGGCAGTTCTTCGAAGTTATGATTTTGGTTGGTGTAGATACAGATATCGCCAGCGATAGTCAGGGCGCGTTCTGCGATTTCCCGGGCACTGAGTTCAGTGGTTTCCAGCATCGCGCGCGCAGCTGCCTGTGCATATGAGCCACCGGAGCCAATAGCGATGAGATCATTTTCTGGCTGAATCACGTCACCATTACCTGTAATAATCAGAGATGCATTTTCATCTGCAACAGCAAGCAGGGCTTCCAGCTTACGGAGCATTCTGTCTGTCCGCCAATCTTTTGCAAGTTCAACAGCAGCTTTGGTCAGGTGGCCCTGATGCATTTCCAGTTTGCGTTCAAACAGTTCGAACAGGGTGAAGGCATCAGCAGTACCGCCGGCAAAACCCGCGATAACCTTGTCATTATAAAGGCGGCGTACCTTACGGACATTGCCTTTCATAACGGTATGGCCCATTGTTGCTTGTCCATCACCACCGATGACGACCTGGCCATTACGGCGAACACTTACGATTGTAGTCACGAGTTAGCCCCTGGTTACAAAATAGAAGATGGTACACACGACACTTTTGCTTACCAACACCTTGGCTGTAAGCCACAATTGTTTATCAAAAGCAGCGTGTGCACGTTATTAGAAATCAAGATGGGGGGAACTTTTTGGTTTTTCAACCCCCGGCAGGGCGGAGAATACAGCTGGGAATACCTGTATTAGTCACACGTCTGTGCATTTTTTCTGCACTTTCTCTGTTTTTATACGGCCCTAATACCACCCGATTCCAACTGTCCTTGGTTGTGATCTTACTCTCAATACCTGCCAGCGCAAGGTTGGCACGGACAGATTCCGCCTGTTCCATCGTACGGAACGAACCGCATTGTAACATTATTCGGGAACCATTCGTCTCTGTCTTGGGCTTATTGGTTTCATTGGATGCTTGTGATTGAGGAACCTGAGCCTGAGGCGACTGTAGTGGCACTGACGGCTTATTTTGCTGTGGCGCGTATTCTGAAGGCGGCTGTTGTGACGGTGGATTGATAATCACACGTGAGCGAGGCACTGGCTCGCTGTTATAGGGGACTTCAGCCAATTGGACAGGCGTCTGGCGCATGTCGGCCTGCATCTGTTCAAGTAACTGGCGCTGCTCTGGGGTCAGTTCCGCTGGCCGGTTGTTTGGCTGGCCGGTTGTTAGCGATGGATCCTGAATTGATGGCAGGCCCACAGGCCGGTTTTCCAGCTCCTTAATATAACTCCAGCGTTCTTCTGGTTTTGGTGGCAGACTATGGCCTTTAGGCTGGTGAGCAACTGGCGGTATATTTTTTTCACTTTCGTGTTTAGTGTGTACGATGAAATAAAGCCCGCCAATAAATGTGACGACCAGAGCTACAGCAATGACTAATAGTGTTTTAGGCAGCCCTTTAGCCTGATTTTTTTTCTTACCAGAACCTTTCTTGCGGGGATTAGAATGCCCGCGACCCACATAATCTCGTTGTGCCACTGTATTTAATTCGCTGAGTTATAAAAAAATTAAGGAATAGATACCTAATGTTACTGAACATGCCTTTCTTTGCCTAGCTTTTAGGCGAACAAGTACTTCCTCGAATAAGAAGTTCAGCATCCAGTAATCGTGAACCTTTCGAAACCATACGGCCCTGAAGCTGTTCCAGCAGCAAAAGCATTGAGTTATGCCCAATTTCATAACATGGCTGTGCCACGGTTGTCAGTGGGGGATCGCTATATTGCGCTGTGCTGATATTATCAAAACCAATAATGGAAAGATCTTCTGGTAATTTTAACCCCATTTTTTTAGCTTGCCACATTGCCCCGATTGCCATGACATCGCTATGGCAGAAAATAGCACTGGGTGGATTTGCTAGAGTGAGCAGCTTTTCCGCTAATTCAGCGCCACTTTCGTGAGTAAAATCGCCTCTGATAATGTATTCATCCCGGATAGGCAGACTGGCACGGCGTAATGCCTGAATGTAACCCTGAAGCCGGTATTGGCACAGGGGCATTGATTCTGGGCCGGTGATACAGGCGATGCGCTTATGGCCTAGTGCTTGCAGGTGGTGCGTGGCATTGAAAGCAGAGGTCAGGTTATCAATGTGGACGGTTGGAAGTTCCAGCTCAGGCGCAAATTCGTTGGCCATCACCATAGGGGGCATATTTTTCTGTTCTTCTTTGGAAACATCGAATGGAATGTTTGAGCCGAGCAGTATCATGCCATCAATACGCTTGGTGATAAGCAGGTTAATAAAAGCATGTTCCTGCTGTTGCTGGTGTTTACAGTCACCAATCAGAACCAGATAACCATGTTGTGCTGCGGCTTCTTCAATGCCACGGATAATTTCATTGAAGAAAGGATCGCAGATATTAGGAACAATGACCAGAATTGCTCTGGATTCATTCCGCCTTAAATTTTTCGCGAGATTATGGGGATAGTAACCCACTTCCAGTACTGCATTTTCTACTTTTTGGCGGGTGTGCGCAGAAACTTTATCAGGATTCATTAGCGTTCTTGATACAGTTGCGGTAGAAACCCCCGCTACTTTGGCTACATCTTTCATTGTCGCCAATGCACAATTCTTTTTTTCCATAGCCACTCCTCGCTTTCTACAGGCAGTGAAACGATTGCTATCCGCAAAGTTAAAAAAATTAACGTCAAAAAACGAAAGTAAAAAAACGCCAGCCATTTCTGTGGGGAAACGCTGGCGGATTCGTTTTCTACAGGCATATTAATAAATCCATTTTAAACAGATTAACAGTTCAAGCCGTTACTTTGTTTGCATAAAAAATGTGATACGCATCATTTCTTAGAGCTGCTTCGCAAATTAAGGAAATAAGTTTCACTGTTTTTCATGGGGTTCTGCTTAGTTTTGAATTTTTATTAGCCTTCAGTCGGATCGACATCAATATTCCATTTTACCTTACGTGCCAGAGGCAATGCTGTAATGCCCGGATAGACCTCAGTCATCATTTTCTGGAGATAAATACGCGAAGGATGCTGCACCAGTAATTGCCAGCGATAACGACCACTGCGTTTGGCCTGTAAAGCGGGAACAGGGCCCATAATCCATAGCTGGTCATTATACAGGGGATGTTGTTCAAGTAGTTGGCGCATTTGCTGTAAAAAAGCAGGAGACTGCTGATTATCGTGATCTTCTGATCGCAGCATGATATGGCTGACAAAAGGGGGCAGAAGAACCTGCTGGCGCTCTTCTATTGCTTGCCGGGCAAATGCGTCATAGCCTTTTTCCAGCAATACCTGCAAAAGCGGATGGTCGGGATGATGGGTCTGAAGGACGACCTCTCCCTGTTTGCCAGCGCGTCCTGCCCGGCCGGAAACCTGAGTATATAGTTGAGCAAAGCGCTCAGCGGCACGAAAATCGGCAGAAAACAGGGCACCATCCACATCCAGTAAAGCGACGAGTGTGACATCAGGGAAATGGTGGCCTTTTGCCAGCATCTGGGTTCCGATTAGAATGCGGGCTCCTCCCTGATGAACGTCAGCCAGTTGTTGCTCTAAAGCCCCTTTGCGGCTGGTGGTATCTCTATCGATACGGGTAACCGGAATATCGGGAAATAGTTGGCTGATACCGTCCTCAAGTTGCTCCGTTCCCAGCCCTACCGGGATGAGATTTGTTGTCCCACATTGTGGGCATTGGCGTGGGATAGGCCGTTGGCTGTCACAGTGATGACAGCGCAGATGGCGATGATTCTGATGAAGGGTGTAATAGTGATCACAACGCTGACATTCTGCTATCCAGCCACATTCATGGCAGAGCAGGGCAGGCGAATAACCACGCCGGTTCAGGAACAGAATAACCTGATTATCGGCGTTTAAATGTTCTTTAATGCGGTTAATCAGTGGCTGAGATAGACCGACGGTCAGCGGTAACCCTTTCATATCAAGCAGGTGTTGAGTGGCTGGTTTGGCGTGACCTGCCCGTTTTGTCAAAGTGAGTTGCCGATATTTACCCTGCTGTACATTGTGCAGTGTTTCCAGTGCAGGTGTGGCGGTTCCCAGGATAATGGGAATGCTCTCTTTTTTGGCCCGGAATACCGCCAGATCACGGGCGTGATAACGCCAGCCTTCCTGTTGTTTATAGGAGCTGTCATGTTCTTCATCAATAATGATGACACCTAAGTGGGCAAAAGGCGTAAACAGTGCGGAGCGGGTGCCGATAACAATCGCATTTTCTCCCCGTCTGGCTCTTAACCATACGGATAACCTTTCACTATCATTTAAAGCCGAATGCAGAACATCGACAGGTGCATTGAAACGTTCTCTGAATCGGCGAATAGTCTGGGGTGTTAAACCAATTTCAGGAACCAGAATCAGCGCCTGTTTTCCCTGTTCCAGAATATTTTCCAGTACACTCAGATAAACTTCGGTTTTACCTGAACCCGTGATACCAGCAAGTAACCAGGGAGCGAAAATTTTATCTTCTGCGCGAATCGCACCAACTGCGGTGGCCTGTTCGGTGTTGAGTTTCAGCCGTTCGCCGATAACCTGAAAATGTTCCCGCCAGTTCTCCGCTTCCGGTTGTACCGGATGCAAATCAATGAACCCCTTTTTTTTCAGTGCCTGTAGTGCACTTTCGCTGATTTCTAATTCAGAAACCTGATGGCGATAAACGGATTGCTGGCGAAGTTTGGCTAATGCCTGTTGTTGTTTAGCTGAGCGTTTAAGTTGTTCTGGTGGCACTTGTTGGCCGGTTTCTGTTATTTGCCATTGCCAGAGCGGGGAAAATTCTGCTGGTTTGCCCTGCCGCAGCAAAACAGGCATAGCATGAAAAAGAACTTCCCCGAGCGGGTAGTGATAATAGCGGGCGGACCATTGGAGTAATTGCCAGAGATCGTCAGGGAAAAGGGTAGTTTCATCAAGAAGTTCAGTAATTGATTTCAGTTGTTCAGGAGCGAATTCACTGTTGTCGGTGATCCCGGTGACAACACCAATTGCACTGCGTTTGCCAAAAGGCACTCGCACCCGTATTCCGGAGGCAGGAACGGGCAATCCTTCGGGTAACAGGTAATCAAAAGAACGGGCCAAAGGGACAGGTAACGCAACCTGAACAACTGTCATAAAGTGATTTCCGGATGATTAATGGCAAACATATAAACAAAGAGTATCATAGCAACTCAGCAGATTTCATTGCGCGATAAAACGATATTCTGTATGATCCGCCGCCTTTGGTATAAAAATTACCAAACTTATTTTAATCAACACGACGTGTGGTGTCTGGCGGCAATAAGGCCGGATAGCGACACGGCCTTAACAGAGGTTTTCCCCATGAGACAAGGTATTCATCCTAAATACGAAGAAATTACTGCATCCTGTTCTTGCGGTAACGTTATCAAAATCAAATCTACCGGTCACGATGTGAACTTGGACGTTTGTGGTGCATGCCACCCGTTCTACACTGGTAAGCAGCGTGACGTTGCGACTGGTGGTCGTGTTGATCGCTTTAACAAACGTTTCAGCGTTCCAGGTGCTAAGAAGTAATTCTTACTGCCAACAAAAACGCCCGGTGTATATGCCGGGCGTTTTTGCTTTAAACGAATGCAATTTTAACTGCCTGCATCTGATTGATTTCAAGTCGCAGTACAGCATATAAACAACGACTTGAGATAAAAGAGATATCAATATTCCCAAGTATCGGGATCAATCCCACACTCACGCATTATCTCTTTGGCTGCTTCAGGAATTTCATCATGACGCTCTTTGCGTAAATCGTCGTCGTCAGGCAGAGGCTGTCCGGTGAATGCATGGAGAAATGCTTCACACAGTAATTCGCTATTTGTTGCATGACGCAGATTATTTACCTGACGGCGGGTACGTTCATCAGTCAGTATCTTCAATACCTTTAATGGAATTGAAACCGTAATCTTTTTGACTTGTTCACTTTTTTTGCCATGTTCAGCATAAGGGCTGACATACTCACCATTCCACTCAGCCATGAGATACCTTAAATAGTTTTAAATCAAGCAATTGAAATCAGAAATAAAAGAAATTATTTCTGAACTATGTTCGTGTCGATAATTCCGCATTTTAGCATATTTCCCCTATCGACTATATCGCTACGGTTAAGGATTTCAGAAAATATGCCCTAATCTGACATCAAAACAGGGGGTAATAGACGGATTGTATTATTAAAGCTCAAATCTTTTTGGATGTCTAGATGTATTGACGTCTATATTTCTGGAGGTTATTCTTCTGTCACTCCTAAAATACAATAATGGGTAGAGCTATGGGGTTTAAACAAGTAGTGGGGTGTAAACAAATAGCAGGTTGTAAACAAGCAACGGCTGCAGTTCAAAGTGGTATCAATGTTGACGAACAATATGGCTGTGTTGTGCCTCCCGTCTATCTTTCCAGTACGTATAATTTCACGGGATTTAATGAACCCAGAGCGCATGACTATTCCCGGCGCGGTAACCCGGGGCGTGATGTTGTCCAGCAGGTTCTGGCTGAACTGGAAGGCGGTGCAGGGGCAGTGATGACCAGCAGCGGGATGTCAGCGATTCACTTGTTATGCACGGTATTCTTACAGCCCGGAGATCTGCTGGTGGCTCCCCATGATTGCTATGGCGGGAGTTATCGCCTGTTTGACAGTTTAAGCCGCCGTGGAGCCTACAATGTTATTTTTGTGGATCAGTCGGATGATGCAGCACTGAAGCAGGCTCTTGCCCAAAAGCCCAAACTGGTATTGATTGAAACACCCAGTAATCCGTTGCTGCGGATCGTAGATATCCGGTACATCTGTGAACTGGCTCGTGAAGCCGGTGCATTAACTGTAGTCGATAACACATTTCTGAGTCCCGTTTTACAGAAGCCACTGGATTTGGGCGCAGATTTGGTTGTTCATTCCTGTACAAAATATCTGAATGGGCACTCTGATGTGATTGCTGGTGCCGTGATTGCTAAAGATCCCGCCATTGCCGAGGATTTGGCATGGTGGGCGAATAATATCGGCGTAACAGGCGGGGCTTTCGACAGTTATTTGCTGCTGCGGGGAATTCGTACATTATCAGCCCGGGTACTTCTACAGCAAAATAATGCGGCTGCCATTGCGGAATATCTGCAACAACAGCCACAGGTGAAAAAACTCTATTATCCGGGGCTGAAAGATCATCCGGGTCATGAAATAGCCCTCCGGCAGCAGGCCGGATTTGGTGCGATGCTGAGTTTTGAGCTTGCTGGTGATGAACAAACAATGCGTGGCTTTTTATCTGCGTTAAAATTATTTACGCTGGCCGAATCGCTGGGTGGTGTGGAATCATTGATTTCTCATACCGCAACGATGACACATGCTGGTATGTCGGCAGAAGCAAGGAAACAGGCGGGAATTACGGATTCACTTCTTCGTATCTCGGTGGGAATAGAAGATAGTCAGGATTTAATTGCTGATCTGGATAGTGCATTTCAGGCAGCGGCAACGAGGTAAGCATTCATTATGGTTGAACTGGCAATAGCGGGGGCGGAATCTGGCCGCCAGTTACATAAATTTGGTGGTAGCAGCCTTGCAGACGTGAAATGTTATAAGCGGGTTGCGGATATTATGGCGAATTACAGCCAGCCGGGTGATTTGATGGTGGTATCGGCGGCGGGGAGTACGACGAACCAGCTGATTGACTGGCT
This sequence comes from Xenorhabdus sp. KK7.4, assembly GCF_963876465.1. Taxonomy (NCBI): domain Bacteria; kingdom Pseudomonadati; phylum Pseudomonadota; class Gammaproteobacteria; order Enterobacterales; family Morganellaceae; genus Xenorhabdus; species Xenorhabdus sp. KK7.4. The sequence continues at coordinate 23,638 of NZ_CAWNQF010000100.1, read as the reverse complement.
GAAACTGAGCCAGAATGATCGTATTTCAGCACATCAGGTTCAGCAGGCCTTACGGCGTTATCAGCAGGAATTAATCAGGGGATTGTTGCCAGAAGCTGCCGCCGAAACATTGATCGCAGATTTTATTGCTGATTTGGAAAGGCTGAGCGCATTACTGGATAAACCGGTGAGTGATATTACCTACGCTGAAGTTGTTGGTCATGGCGAAATATGGTCTGCCCGTCTGATGGCCGCAGTGCTTGAATCTCAGGGTATTTCCAGCGCATGGCTGGATGCGCGTCAGTTCCTGCGTGCTGAACGGGCGGCCCAGCCGCAGGTTGATGTTATCTTATCCCAGCCTTTATTGAGCCAGTTATTAGTTGAGAATTCTGATAAGCGTCTGGTGGTGACAGGTTTTATATCCAGTAACCAAAAAGGAGAAACCGTACTATTAGGGCGCAATGGCAGTGACTATTCTGCTACTCAGGTTGGGGCATTGGCGGGTGCCAAAAAAGTGACAATCTGGAGTGATGTGGCCGGGGTTTACAGTGCCGATCCACGTAAAGTCAGCGATGCGTGCCTGTTGCCATTATTGCGTCTGGATGAAGCCAGTGAACTGGCGCGTCTGGCTGCTCCTGTACTTCATACCCGAACATTACAGCCTGTTTCGCTCAGTGATATCGATTTGCAATTACGTTGCAGTTACCAGCCTGAACAGGGTTCTACCCGTATTGAGCGGGTTCTGGCATCCGGGATGGGAGCAAAGATTGTAACCAGCCATGATGATGTCTGCCTGATTGAGTTACACCTTTTTTCGGCCCTCGATTTTAAGCAAACCTATAAAGATATCGACTCATTGCTGAAGCGCGCCCAAATCAGGCCGTTGGCGACGGGGCTGCATACTGACTGCAATTTGATTCAGCTTTGTTATACCTCTGAAATAGTTAACAGTGCTCTTGATGTATTACAGGATGCCTCTTTGCCGGGAAAACTTTCCCTGCGTGAAGGGTTTTCGCTGGTGGCGTTGGTCGGTGCAGGAGTATGTAAAAATCCGTTGCATAGCCACCGTTTTTATCAGCAGCTCAAAGACCAGCCGGTTGAGTTTATCTGGCATGCTGAAGATGATATCAGTCTGGTTGCTGTACTGCGCTTGGGTCAGACATCTCATCTGATTCAGGGACTACATCAGAGTTTGTTCCGGGCAGAAAAACAGATCGGTTTGGTTCTGTTTGGAAAAGGTAATATTGGTTCACGCTGGCTGGAGCTGTTTGCGCGTGAACAGAAAAATATCTCGGCGCGCAGTGATTTTGAATTCATTCTGGCAGGCATTGTTGATAGTCGCCGAAGCTTGCTGAATTATCAGGGGATTGATGCAAGCCGGGCATTGGCATTCTTCAATGATGAGGCCACCACTCATGCAGATGATGAACTGTTTTTGTGGATGAGGGCGCACCCTTATGATGATTTGGTCGTACTTGATGTGACGGCGAGTGAAGAGTTGGCGAGTAACTACATCGATTTTGCCAGTTATGGTTTCCATGTGATTAGCGCTAATAAGGCTGCCGGTGCCTCCGACAGTAATACTTATCGCATGATACGGGATGCTTTTACAAAAACAGGCCGTCACTGGTTATATAACGCAACTGTTGGTGCAGGGTTACCCATTAACTATTCTGTCAGGGACTTGCGGGAAAGCGGCGATACGATCCTGTCTATCAGTGGGATTTTCTCTGGTACATTATCGTGGCTGTTCCTCCAGTTTGATGGCACAGTTCCTTTCAGCGATCTGGTGGAACAGGCATGGCAACAAGGGCTAACAGAGCCTGATCCCCGCATTGATCTTTCCGGTCAGGATGTGATGCGTAAGTTAGTGATTCTGGCTCGTGAGGCTGGCTATGAGATTGAGCCGGATCAGGTGCGGATAGAATCACTTGTACCACCAGAAGCCAGCGTTGGCTCGATTGATGAGTTTTTTGAAAACAGCTCTGCGATTAATGAGCAAATGCAGAAACGGCTGGACGCTGCGCGTGAAATGGGCATGGTACTGCGCTATGTGGCGCGCTTTGATGCCAAAGGTAAGGCTAAAGTAGGAGTGGAAGCGGTGCGTTCAGAGCATCCTTTAGCTTCGTTATTACCGGGGGATAATGTGTTCGCCATAGAAAGCCGCTGGTATCGTGATAACCCTCTGGTCATTCGTGGCCCGGGCGCAGGGCGTGATGTCACGGCCGGTGCGATTCAGTCAGATTTGAATCGTTTATCGCAACTTTTATAGTAATCCGCACTTTCTATCAGAATATTTGATTTATGCCTGTTCCATCTTTTATTTTTGATTGGAGCAGGCTCAAGTAGCCCCCATTTACCAGCAAAAGTTCGTTGTTTTTCCTTCATTGTTGGGAATTTTCAAAGCCAATAGTCTGACTCAGATTAAAGAAAGTTTTGAGCAAAATTTCATAAAATCCGCCCAAATTGTTTGTTTTCTGATATGAATAGTAGATTAAATATACCCAATGGATTTCAAGTTGCATCGCGGCGGCAAGGGAAGTCATCCCCGGGAGCATAGATAACTATGTGACCGGGGTGAATGAGCGCAGCCAACAAAGAGGCAGCTTGAAAGGCGAAGGGTAAACATGCATACAGCAACACAAGGTCAGGACTCACATGAATCAACAATATTCCGCAATGCGAAGTAATGTCAGTATGCTTGGTAAGATACTGGGAAACACGATCAAAGAGGCTCAGGGAAAGGATATTCTTGATAAAGTTGAAACGATAAGGAAGTTATCCAAATCATCCCGTGCCGGAAACGACGCTGATCGCCAGCAACTGTTATCGACACTGCAAAATTTATCTAATGATGAATTATTGCCGGTTGCCAGAGCGTTTAACCAGTTTCTTAATCTGGCCAATGCTGCTGAACAATATCACAGCATCTCACCGCATGGTGAAGCAGCCAGTAACCCGGTTGCATTAGCAGCACTCTTTGAACGGCTGAAAAGTAAAAACTTCAATAATGATGATTTGGTTCAGGCGGTCAATGAACTCTCCATTGAACTGGTGCTGACCGCGCATCCGACAGAAATTGCCCGTCGCACTCTGATCCATAAATTGGTTGAAGTGAATACCTGCCTGGCACAGCTGGATCATGATGATTTGGCTGATTACGAGCATAACAATATCATGCGTCGTTTACGCCAGTTGGTTGCTCAGTCCTGGCATACCGATGAAATCCGCAAGATCCGTCCTACCCCGATTGATGAAGCGAAATGGGGTTTTGCGGTAGTGGAAAATAGCCTGTGGGAAGGTGTTCCTGCGTTTTTGCGTGAATTCAATGAGCAATTAGAAGAATCTATCGGTTACAGCTTACCGGTGGAAGCGGTGCCAATCCGTTTTACTTCCTGGATGGGCGGCGATCGGGATGGAAATCCTAACGTCACCGCAGAAGTTACCCGCCATGTGCTGTTACTTAGCCGCTGGAAAGCCGCTGACTTGTTTCTGAAGGATATTCAGGTTCTGGTATCCGAGCTTTCGATGTCGGAATGCACGCCAGAGCTACGTCAGCTGGCAGGAGGAGATGAGGTTATCGAGCCTTATCGTGAAATTGCTAAACAGCTGCGTACTCAATTAAATAATACGCTGGCATATCTGGAAAAACGCCTGAAAGGTGAACAGGTTATTCCTCCCACAGATTTATTGCTGCATAACGATCAATTATGGCAGCCGCTCTATGCCTGTTATCAGTCCCTGAAAGCCTGCGGTATGGAAATTATCGCCGATGGTCAGTTGCTGGATATTCTGCGTCGTATCCGTTGTTTCGGTCTGTCACTGGTTCGCATTGATATTCGTCAGGAAAGTACCCGTCATACTGATGCTATCGCCGAGCTGACCCAATATCTGGAAATGGGCGATTATGCGAGCTGGTCAGAAACAGAGAAACAGGCCTTTTTGTTGCGTGAACTGAATTCGAAGCGTCCATTAATTCCCCGTCACTGGCAGCCAAGTGCAGAAACTCAGGAAGTATTGGAAACCTGTAAAGTCATTGCAGAATCGCCACCGGATGCGATTGCCGCCTATGTGATTTCCATGGCGAAAGTCCCTTCAGATGTACTGGCAGTGAAATTACTGCTGAAAGCTGCGGATTGTTCATTGTCATTACCTGTAGCACCATTGTTTGAAACGCTTGATGACCTGAATAACGCGGAAAGCGTGATCCAGCAATTGCTCCATATCGAATGGTATCGTGAACTGATTCAGGATAAGCAAATGGTCATGATTGGCTATTCTGATTCGGCAAAAGATGCGGGCGTGATGGCAGCATCGTGGGCACAGTATCGTGCTCAGGATGCACTGATCAGAGTGTGTGAAAAAGAAGGTGTGAAACTGACACTGTTTCACGGCCGGGGAGGAACAATCGGACGTGGTGGTGCTCCGGCACATTCGGCATTACTTTCTCAGCCGCCGGGCAGCCTGAAAGGAGGGTTGCGTGTAACAGAGCAGGGAGAAATGATCCGCTTCAAGTTCGGTTTGCCACAGGTGACGATCAGTAGTCTGGCAATGTACGCCAGCGCCATTCTGGAGGCGAACTTATTGCCACCGCCAGAGCCGAAACCTGAATGGAAGCAGATCATGGATACGCTTTCCGATATTTCCTGTGATATGTATCGTGATTACGTCCGTGAGCAGCCGGAATTTGTACCTTATTTCCGTTCGGCAACTCCTGAACAGGAGCTGGCGAAATTACCGTTAGGCTCGCGCCCTGCCAAACGTCGTCCGACAGGTGGAGTAGAAAGCCTGCGCGCCATTCCGTGGATTTTTGCGTGGACGCAAAACCGCCTGATGCTTCCCGCATGGCTGGGTGCAGGGGCTGCATTACAGCATGTGATAGAGGCTGACCAGCAGGATACTTTGTCTGAAATGTCCCGTGACTGGCCATTTTTTACGACGCGTATCGCTATGCTGGAGATGGTTTTCGCCAAAGCTGATTTATGGCTGGCGGAATATTATGACCAACGTCTGGTTGATAAAAAACTGTGGTCATTGGGTACGAAACTACGTAATCAACTTTTAGCCGATATCGAGACTGTTCTGGCCGTTTCACGTGATGGGCAACTGATGGCGGATTTACCGTGGATAGCTGAATCCATCGCATTACGTAATGTTTATACAGACCCGCTGAATGTTTTACAGGCAGAGCTATTACAACGTTCCCGCCAGCAGGAACAGCCTGATCCTCGCGTAGAGCTGGCGCTGATGGTAACAATAGCAGGAGTTGCGGCGGGGATGCGCAATACAGGTTAGTATTTCGTTTTCTTGACGAGAAAAATGGTGAAACCGGATGGGAAACTGTCCGGTTTTGCTTATCGTATCAATAGTCCATTCAAACATAAATTACAGGGAGCGAATTCGCTTATTACCTATCTGTCCAATATGCTTGCTTCTCTGTCAGTGGGTATGGTAATGAGCGATCAGGCTGGGTGGTATATCCTGAATATTGTTATACATAATGGATTTTAAGATGCATCGCGGCGGCAAGGGAGTGAATCCCCAAGAGCATAGATAACTATGTGACTGGGGGGAACGAGTGCAGCCAACAAAGAGGCAACTTGAAAGACGAAGTGTATAGTATGGTTATTATTGTTGGATTTGTGTTTTGGTTTATCAAAAGCAACCGCAATATTTAATTAAAGTCATTTTTATTGCGGTTGCCATTTTATTTAGTTAATTTTTAGAAGAATTTTATGATTTGTTTATTACTTCATTACTTGTATCGATTTTCTGAGTACTTGCCTTACCGGCTTTTACTTTAAGGTAGTTGGCTACCGTCTTTGAGAAAATCAGATTACATAGGACGCCAAGATAAAGAATAAACTGAATCATAAAGGCAATCATAGCACCACCCTGTTCAGCCGGATTTTCATACTTCAAATATTTGTCATTAGTACCAGCGAATGCTTCATAATTTCTAAATATAAAGACGAGTATTAATATTATCCATGCGAATATAAGGAATTTTTTTGCATTTTTCTTTGGTGATACCGTCATCCAAAACCCATAAGATAGCACGACCCAAATAATTACTCTGATCAAGAAATACACCAGAATGGTACGAGCTTCATCAGATAATAGTCCGTATTTAGCTATGATCTGAGAAAAAGGAATAAGTAGGGTAAGTATTCCAACAAGATGATCTAATGACATGATGAGAAGAAGAACTAACATGACCCAAATACTGAATGGTCTTTTCATTTTATATCCTTTAAATGATGTTGCTATGTGGTAGGAAGTAATCTAATCGTATTTAGCCATCTGGTGTAGAGCGAAAGTATAAAATTCTTTTGATTCTTGCTTGTTCAAAAATATTTTTGCAGGGAAGCATATATCATGAAATACTTTGCTGCGTATATAGACATTGTTTTTCTTGCGGTAAATATCATCTATGTCAGGCCAAAAAACGCGCACTTCAATATTGCAATGATAAATATAAACAAAATAGCGATTAGCTTTGAGTACATATAAAGTATCAGGTGAAGTCGATTCGTATACTGCATTTTTTTTTATAAAATAGTTGGTTAATGAATCACGGATAGAAAATAATGAGAAAAGCAAAACAATTGCGATAATGTCTGCCCATACTAAGATCATATCTATCTGAGATACAGGTATTTTTCCACTGGCTAACATCATCAGAAGTAACACACTATCTAACATAATTATCATGAATGTGATTTTTGCTATATTTCCTAGAATACCTAATAGCTTATAACCTTTTTGTATTGCTTCTCTTTTACTGGGTTTAGTGTACTTCGCTAGCTGTTCCTGCTCTTGGTTGGTAAGATTAAAGCGAAACTGATATCTTGTTTTCATACCTGCAGTTATTCCTTTTAGACATGATTCTTACTAACTATTTATAATAAATTAGAGTTTTTAGTGATAAAAGGTAGATATGATATCGTGTTGAATGAGATTTTATTTAGTGAATAACGACATCTACTTCAATAGAGAGTTGATAAAGTACACTAAAGTATAAATATTGCAGAATATATTTAGATGTAATTTTGGCGTTGTCTTTATAACTTGAGAGAAGTAGGAGAGAGTATATTATTACTGAGTATGAAAACTCATAAAGCCGGAGATTAAAGTTTTGTCCGGCTTTTGTGAACGAATCAACAAGGGCGAACCCCTAATGTATGGCAGATTGCATAACTCAATTCCGCTCGGTTCAGAGTATAAAAATGGAAATCTTTCACTCCTTCGCGGCTCAGAATTTTCACCATATCCATTGCTATTGAAGCGCCCACTAAGCTGCGGCTTTCAGGATCATCATCCAATCCTTCAAACATTCTGGTCATCCAGCTTGGGATACGAACATTAGTCATAGTCGCAAACCGCTGTAGCTGACGGAAGTTAGAGACAGGTAAAATTCCCGGCACGATTTCTACATCAATTCCTGTTGAAACACAGCGATCACGAAAGCGAAGATAACTTTCTACATCAAAAAAGAATTGAGTAATAGCGCGATTGGCACCGGCATCAATTTTTCTTTTCAGGTTAATCAGGTCAGATTGCGCACTTTTTGCTTCGGGATGGACTTCCGGATAAGCCGCCACGGAAATATCAAAATCAGCCTCTTTTTTTAAGAGTTCAACCAAATCAGCGCCGTACATTTCAGGTTTACTGCTGCCATTTGGTAAATCGCCGCGCAAGGCCACAATATGACGAATCCCGCTACTCCAATAATCGTGGGCGATGTTACACAATTCTTCACGGTTGGCATCAATACAGGTTAGATGTGGAGCCGCTTCAAGGCCTGTTCTGTCTTTGATCCCCTTAATGATGCTATGAGTACGATCACGCTCACCAGAATTGGCTCCATAAGTCACGGAAACAAACTTAGGCTTGAGTTTGCTTAGACGGTCAATGGACTTCCACAGAGTCTGTTCCATTTCAGCCGTTTGGGGTGGAAAAAATTCGAAGGAAACACGAATTTGACCTTCAAGTTCAGCCAGATTCTGATTTAGTGCCTCTTGATGATTAGCGTGAAAGAAACTCATACCCTGTACCCTCGTGAACGAACGGAGTTTTTCTCCGATTATATTTAGATGCTTAAGTGTTTATATGTCTATCCGTTTAGATGTCCAAACAGAATGAGCGAAGCAGGATTTTTAGTCAATTAGGAAATGGCTTATTTCCAGTGAGGAATATTCAGTGTGATCAGGAAAGAAATTCATGTTGGGAAAGGTATCTGTACAAACTGCTACGTGGAAGCTGCTCGGTATGGAGGGTAGCTGTTGGCAAAAGCAGCAATGGCACGGATGCTGCTTTAAGTTGTTGTTGTTTTACTTTTTACGATTAAGGGGAATCAATTGACTTAACATACCAATAAATAATTAACTATAGCTGTCACTAGACAGAGAGAGGCTGTAACATTTTTTCAGTAAAAAATTGACGGCATCACATATTTTTCTCACATCAATATCATTTACTATACTTCCTTCTTTTAAAAGGATATTTTCAACATTAATAGGATGCCAGCGTAAATATTTTTCAGGCCTATTTTCAAACAAAGAGACCACAGGTATTTGTAATGCTGAACTTAGGTGCACTGGAGCGCTATCGGCTGAAACAATAATGTCCATGCAGCTAGTAGCTGCAATCATATCTTGAACATGTTCTGTTTTAAGATAATGAACTGAAAGAGCAGTAAAGTATTGTTCTTTTATTTCTTCATTTTGGTCATGGAAAATAAAAAAATCAGCTTCATTTCCTATCAATCTTACTAAATCAGCCCATTTTCTTATATCCAATTGTCTGTTTTCTGATTTGTTAGAAATAAACAAACCTATTTTAGGTTTATTTCCCTGTCCTATATTTCTCATCCATTCCCCGCGTAAAATTGGATCAGGATAAACATAGGGTTTTAATGTATTGATCTTGGGTGTTTCAACTTCGGGGATCAAGTCAAATCCAGATAAAACCTCATGTTTTATTGGCCTATGAGTGACATGATTAGGATCTCTATCATCAAATTCACTTTCCTTTGTGTGCCAGCGACAATCGGGTATATTTAATTGTCGAATAAACTGGATGCTATTTTTATTTAATCCACCATTCGGAATTATTCCAATATCAAATTTCATTTTTCTCAGCCGGAAAATAAGAGCAATCCTATTTATCAATGAATTTAATATCCCGGGATGTACATTGCGTTCACGATTTTTGCTATAAACATAAGTATGAACAAATGAAATATCAGGATTTCTATCCAGCACCGGAGCATTATATTTATTGGCTAAAACATGAATTTCAGCATTTGGATACGTTTTCTTTATGGTATGGATTAAAGGTGTTGTACATATCATATCTCCAAGAAAATCTATTCTGATTATTAAAATTTTCTTTTTTTTCATATACCCGTCATTCTGCACGTGATTATTACATTTATTTTGTGATTTATTTCATGATGTTATCCATTAACTAATTAATATTAGTCAGTTTATTGTATTTATCCAGTGTGCCGTAAAATTTTGGCATTCAGGCGTGGAATATAAGGTGCGCAGGAGTCCCCAGCCTTCAGGCTGGGGAGGATATTAAGTTATCTTGGATAAGATTAATCCACACCCAAACAAAAATGCTCCACAATCTGGGCGATCAGTTTCCTTGTCGGCTCAATTATCGACACTTCTATATATTCATCAGGTTGATGGGCCTGCTCAATGGAGCCCGGTCCCAGAACTATTGTCGGGCAGAGTTGCTGAATAAAAGGCGCTTCCGTACAGTAATTGACGGTTTCTGCTTTTGTTCCTAATAGTCTTTCGATGACACCGACCAGTTTGTGATTGGTCGGGCACTCATAACCGGGAATGGGGGGATGAAGTTCTGTCACATTCAGGCGTCCCGGCCAGCGTTGCTTGACGGGTTCCAGTGATTCATTCAGTGCTTCATTCAAATCCTGTAATGTTAGGCCGGGTAACGGGCGAATATCCATATGCAGCTCACAGCAGGCACAGATCCGGTTAGCTGCATCACCACCGTGGATATGACCAAAATTCATGGTGGGATAGGGAATGGCGAAAGCCGGATTATGGTAACGCTCCTGCAAGGTATGACGTAATTTTATCAGCTGAGTGATGGATTCATGCATCAAATCAATAGCATTAACACCCCGCGCCGGATCACTGGAGTGGCCGGATTTCCCTTCAATACGGATAGCATGGGCAACATGCCCTTTATGGGCGCGGATTGGCTGTAGTGATGTCGGTTCGCCAATAATGGCAAAATCAGGCCGGATAGTTGCGTTTGCGGCAAAATATCGGGCACCAGCCATTGAGGTTTCTTCATCTGCGGTTGCCAGAATATAGAGTGGATGAGACAGCTTACTAATATCAATATCTCGTATTGCATCAATGATAAAGGCAAAGAAGCCTTTCATATCAGCAGTTCCCAGTCCGTATAATTTGCCATCACGCTCTGTCAGTGTGAATGGATCCTGAGTCCAGCGCCCGGCATCAAATGGTACAGTGTCTGTATGACCGCATAAAAGTAACCCTCCAGAGCCACTCCCTAACGTTGCCAGCATATTAAATTTTCCGCGAGATTCCGGCACAGGCTGAACCTCAATTTCAAAACCAATCTGTTTCAGCCAGTCAGCCAATAGAGAGATAACCGATTCATTACTTTGATCTAGCTCTGCATCTACGGCACTGATGGAGGGTGCTGCGATAAGCTGGCGATATAATTCAATAAACGTTGGTAATTTAATATTCACTGTTGACAGCCCTTATTCAAGATAGTATCAATATTAATGCAATTTAATTGAATATAAATTCAATTGTGTAATCGGGTTACTACATTGGGTTAATACAATACATTGGGTTAATACAAGGTGAATAAATCCCATGCTTAATACGCTGATAGTTGGTGCTAGTGGCTATACCGGAGCGGAGTTAGCAGCATGTCTGCAACGCCATCCTTATATACATCTTGCGGGTCTGATGGTTTCTGCTCAAAGCTCTGATGCCGGAAAGTGCTTGTCAGAACTTTACCCACAGTATAAAGGAACCCTTGATTTACCTTTACAGCCGTTAACTGATGTGGCTGAAGCCGCAAGCGGTATTGATATCGTTTTCCTTGCTACCGCACACGAAGTCAGCCATGACATTACCCCGGAATTTCTACAGGCAGGCTGTATCGTATTTGATTTATCTGGTGCCTATCGCGTACAAAATACACTATTTTATTCAGAATACTATGGATTTGAGCATAAAAATACCGATTGGCTTGAGCAGGCGGTATATGGGCTGGCGGAATGGCAGGCGGAGAAAATTAAAACAGCTCAGCTGATCGCAGTGCCGGGTTGTTACCCTACGGTTTCACAGCTTTCGCTGAAACCACTGCTGGAAGCTGGTTTGCTGGATACAGGACAGTGGCCCGTTATTAATGCTGTCAGTGGTGTGAGTGGAGCCGGGCGTAAGGCGTCAATAAATAACAATTTTTGTGAAGTCAGTTTGCAGCCTTACGGTGTTTTCAATCATCGCCACCAGCCGGAAATTGCTACACATTTAGGGATAGATGTGATTTTCACCCCCCATTTGGGCAATTTTGCGCGAGGGATCTTAGCTACGATTACCTGCAAGCTGAAAGCTGGTATCACAGAAGAACAAGTCAGGCATGCATATCAACAGGCGTATCACGATAAGCCACTTATTCGGTTATATGAAAAAGGTGTTCCTGCCCTGAAAGGGGTCGTCGGGTTGCCATTCTGTGATATTGGTTTTGCTGTACAAGGGCAGCATCTGATTATTGTCGGGGCTGAGGATAATCTTCTGAAAGGTGCAGCAGCGCAGGCAGTACAGTGTATGAATATTCGCTTTGGGTTCGAAGAAACTCAGGCGTTACTTTAATTTAGTGTGTTTTGAATTCAGAGCTTTTTTATTTCAGAAATTATTTGATATCGACAGAGGATAAATCTGATGGAGCCATTAGTTATCAAGCTGGGTGGGGTGTTATTAGATAGTGATGAAGCGTTGGTACGATTATTTTCCACATTACAGTTATATCGAAAAACGCATAAACGTCCTCTAGTCATTGTACATGGGGGCGGTTGCTTGGTTGATGAACTGATGCAGAAATTACAGTTGCCGATTATCAAGAAACAGGGCCTGCGTGTAACGCCAGAAGATCAGATTGATATTATTACCGGGACACTGGCTGGCACAGCCAATAAAACCTTACTCTCCTGGGCGATAAAATACCGTTTACCTGCGGTTGGTCTATGTTTGGGTGATGGCTGTGTTGTGAAAGTTTCTCAGTTTAACGAGGAGTTTGGTCACACGGGCATGGCTTCCCCCGGTAATCCGGATTTGCTGAAAATCTTACTGGATATCGGTTATATCCCCATTATTAGCTCTATTGGTATTACAGAAGACGGCAAATTAATGAATGTGAATGCAGATCAGGCTGCTACAGCTGTCGCACAGTCACTGGATGCCGATTTAGTTTTTCTGTCAGATGTCAGCGGTATTCTGAACGGAAAAGGCAACAAGATCCCTGAAGTTTCAGAAAAAGAAATACAGCAGATGATTAAACAGGGTGTGATTACTGACGGCATGGTTGTGAAAGTCCATGCAGCACTGGAAGCCGCAAAAACACTGGGGCGTCCGGTGGATATCGCCAGCTGGCGTTATGCTGATCAACTGATTGCTCTATTTAATGGTATATCCGTTGGCACTCGTATTCTGGCATAACCATTCTGGCATAACAGAGAATGAAAACGGTTTTGACTGATTAACAGCATGGCACCTTTCTGGTGAAAACTTGCTGGTGAATAAAAGTAAAAGGCTACCTCTATGACAACGACGACTACTTCGGTAAAAAACAGTATTAAAAAGATTGTGCTGGCATATTCTGGCGGTTTGGATACTTCTGCCATCATTCCGTGGCTGAAAGAACATTATGGCAACTGTGATGTGATTGCGTTTGTCGCCGATGTTGGTCAGAGCCGTGAAGATTTGGAGGGTATAGAACAAAAAGCATTACGTTCCGGAGCTTCAGAATGCCATATCGCCGATCTGCGTGAAGAATTCATCAAAGAATATGTTTATCCGGTACTGAAAACCGGAGCGTTGTACGAAGGCAGTTATTTGCTTGGTACTTCAATGGCTCGCCCGATTATTGCTAAAGCGCAGGTTGAACTGGCCCTGAAAGTGGGGGCTGATGCGCTGGCGCATGGGGCGACAGGTAAAGGGAATGATCAGGTTCGCTTTGAGAGTACCTATACGGCATTGGCTCCACATCTGAAAGTCGTCGCTCCGTGGCGAGAGTGGGATCTGCGTTCCCGCGAGGCGTTGTTGGATTACCTGAAAGTCCGCGATATTCCTACTACGGCAACGCTGGAAAAAATTTACAGTCGTGATGAAAACGCGTGGCACATTTCCACCGAAGGTGGCGTGTTGGAAAATACGTGGAATGCGGCGAATAAAGATTGTTGGGAGTGGACTGTAGCGCCGGAAGATGCTCCTGACGAACCTGAATATCTTTCTGTCACTGTTGAGAAAGGAGAGGTTGTCGGCGTCAATGGGAAGGTACTGTCGCCATATCAATGCCTTAATGAATTGAATGAGCTGGGGGCTAAACATGGTATTGGCCGGATTGATATTGTGGAAAACCGTCTGGTTGGAATGAAGTCCCGTGGCTGTTATGAAACACCGGGAGGAACCATCATGATGGCGGCTCTGCGCGGTATTGAACAATTAGTTCTGGATCGTGACAGTTTTAAATGGCGTCAGCAGCTGGGTCTGGAAATGTCTTATGTTGTTTACGATGGGCGCTGGTTTGTGCCGCTGCGTCAGTCTATTCAGGCTGCGGCAGAGATGCTGGCTGAGAATGTCAGTGGTGAAGTGATCCTGAAGCTGTATAAGGGGCAGGTGACAGCCACTCAGAAAACATCTCCTCATAGTCTCTATTCTGAAGAGTTTGCTACTTTTGGCGAGGATGAAGTTTATGATCACAGTCATGCTGAAGGGTTTATCCGCCTCCATTCGCTTTCTTCCCGCATTCGTGCGCTGAAAAGCAAAAAGTAATTTCCGGCCAATAAAAAGAAGAGGAATGCAATTATGGCACTTTGGGGTGGGCGCTTCAGTCAGGAAGCTGATCAGCAATTTAAGCAGTTTAATGATTCCCTGTGTTTTGATTATCGTCTGGCAGAGCAGGATATTGTTGGCTCTGTCGCATGGTCAAAGGCGCTGGTCACAGTGGGTGTTCTGACATCTGAAGAGCAGCAGAAGCTGGAGTTGGCATTGAATGCATTACTGGATGAAGTGAGAACCAACCCAGAGGCTATTTTGCAAAGCGACGCGGAAGATATTCATAGCTGGGTGGAAGGTCAGCTGATCGCAAAAGTTGGGGATTTAGGAAAAAAACTGCATACAGGACGCAGCCGTAATGATCAGGTCGCGACTGACCTGAAGTTGTGGTGTAAGGATCAGATAGCGGATATCCGGCAGGCTCTGACATCATTACAACAGGCATTAGTGATTACGGCTGAGAATAATCAGGATGCCGTTATGCCGGGGTATACTCATTTACAGCGGGCACAGCCGGTGACTTTCGCACACTGGTGTCTCGCATATGCAGAAATGCTTGCCCGTGATGAAAGCCGTTTGCAGGATACTTTAAAACGGCTGGATGTCAGTCCGTTGGGATGTGGAGCGTTAGCAGGAACGGCTTATGATATTGATCGGGAACAACTGGCATCATGGCTTGGTTTTGCATCAGCAACCCGTAATAGTCTAGACAGCGTGTCAGACCGTGATCATGTGCTGGAACTGCTGTCAAATGCCAGCATCAGTATGATCCATCTTTCGCGTTTTGCCGAAGATCTGATTTTCTTCAACAGTGGAGAAGCGGACTTTATTGAATTATCGGATCGGGTAACGTCTGGTTCTTCTTTGATGCCTCAAAAGAAAAATCCTGACGCACTGGAACTTATCCGTGGTAAATGTGGCCGGGTACAGGGTGCATTGACAGGTATGATGATGACATTAAAAGGGCTGCCCCTCGCTTATAACAAAGATATGCAGGAAGATAAGGAAGGGCTGTTTGATGCGTTGGATACCTGGCGGGTTTGCCTGCATATGGCAGCAATGGTATTGGATGGTATTCAGATAAAACGTGAGCGTTGCCGGGAGGCAGCAAAGCAGGGCTACGCTAATGCTACGGAATTAGCCGATTATCTGGTGGCAAAAGGTGTTCCATTTCGTGAAGCGCATCACATCGTTGGTGAAGTAGTGATTGATGCAATAAAGAAAGGTAAGGCGCTGGAAGAGTTGTCATTATCTGAATTACAAAAGTTCAGTGAAACTATTTTAATCGATGTATACGATATTTTATCGTTACAGTCCTGTCTGGATAAACGTCTGGCAAAAGGTGGCGTGGCACAGAAACAGGTAACGCTGGCTATTGCTGAGGCAAAACAGAGGCTACATCTCAGCTAACTAAAATCCCTCTGAGTATATAACTTCCCCGGGTCAACGAATTGGGCTGCCTGCTTATTGCGGTGGTCCGATTTATCTATTTTTTGAATGAATTCCGTCATTTTTTATCTGGTAACTTTATAAAAAAACTGAAATCGCCACGAATTGATAGTTTTCTCCTCTCATGCATATAATGATTTATTGATCAATTCTATCATTGATATCAAAACAATGAGGTTGGGAATGAATATCCGCGATTTGGAATATCTTGTGGCACTTGCTGAGTATCGGCATTTTCGCAGGGCTGCTGATTCTTGCCATGTCAGCCAGCCGACGCTCAGTGGGCAGATACGCAAACTTGAGGATGAGTTGGGCGTAATGCTGCTGGAACGCACAAGCCGCAAGGTCTTGTTTACACAACAGGGTATGTTGCTGGTGGAGCAAGCCAAGACAGTATTGCGAGAAGTGAAGGTATTACAGGAAATGGCTTCACTTCAGGGTGAAAGTATGTCCGGCCCATTACATATCGGTCTTATTCCAACTGTTGGCCCTTATCTCCTGCCACTGATTATCCCTGAACTGCATAAGTTGTTCCCCAAACTGGAAATGTACCTGCACGAAGCCCAGACTCAGAGCCTTCTGGCTCAGCTTGATAGCGGAAAATTAGACTGTGCAATTCTGGCTGCAATAAAAGAAACGGAAGCGTTTATTGAAATTCCTCTTTTTGAGGAACCGATGAAGCTTGCGGTCTATGAAGAACATAAATGGGCAGATCGGGATAAGATCAATATGAGCGAGCTGACCGGTGAAAAGTTATTGATGCTGGAAGATGGCCACTGCTTACGTGATCAGGCAATGGGGTTCTGTTTTCAGGCCGGAGCCAAAGAGGATACTCATTTCAGGGCAACCAGTATGGAAACATTGCGTAATATGGTTGCGGCAGGGAGCGGCATCACTTTGTTGCCTGACTTGGCTGTTCCTAAAGAGAAAAAGCGTGATGGGATCTGTTATCTTGAGTGTCATAATCCTTTGCCGGAACGTTCTGTGATTCTGGTTTATCGCCCCGGCTCACCTCTGCGTAATCGCTATGAGCAACTGGCAGAGGCGATCCGAACCAGAATGAAGAATTATTTCGACATCAGTGGAACAACATCAAAATAACCGGTTCAGTCCATTAAGGGCAGCAACGCGATAAGCTTCGGCCATTGTCGGATAGTTGAAGGTTGTATTAACGAAATATTCAATACTATTACCTTCACCTTTTTGTTCCATAATCGCCTGACCGATATGAATAATCTCCGCTGCACGTTCGCCAAAACAGTGAATGCCGAGGATCTGTTTTGTCTCGCGGTGGAATAATATCTTGATGCTGCCTACATTCATCCCTGCAATCTGTGCTCTGGCCAGATGTTTAAACTGGGCACGTCCCACTTCATACGGAACTTTCATCGCTGTGAGTTCCTGCTCAGTTTTACCTACAGAACTGATTTCAGGGATGGTATAAATGCCCGTTGGGATATCGTCTACCAGATACTGTTCGGCATTCTTAGCTCCGGTCATGATGGCCTTTGCTGCAATATGCCCCTGATTGTAGGCGGCAGAAGCGAGGCTGGGATAACCAATAACATCACCAACAGCATAAATATTTTCATTGCTGGTTTGATAAACCCGGTTTACTTTCATTAAACCACGGCTATCGGTTTCCAGCCCGACGTTTTCCATCCCGAGTTTATCTGTGTTGCCGGTTCGGCCATTGGCATAAAGCAGACAGTCTGCTTTAACTTTCTTGCCTGATTTCAGATGGATAATGACGCCATCTTCAAGACCTTCAATCTTTTCATATTCTTCGTTATGGCGGATAACAATCCCGCTATTCCAGAAATGATAAGACAACGCGTCAGACATTTCCTGATCAAGAAATGACAGCAGATGGTCACGGGTATTGATCAAATCGACCTTAACGCCCAACCCACGGAAGATAGAAGCATATTCGCAGCCAATCACACCTGCGCCATAAATAATGACATGACGTGGTTCGTGATCCAGCTCCAGAATAGTATCGCTGTTATAAATACGGGAATGAGTGAAGTCGACATCGGGAGGGCAATAAGGGCGAGAGCCTGTGGCAATAATTATTTTGTCGGCACTCAATATATCTACACTATCATCAGCATAACGCACACTAACATGATGTTCATCGATAAAGGTGGCTTCACCGGCAAACATCTTACACCGATTGCGCTCATAAAACCCTTGCCGCATTTTAGTTTGCTGATTTATGACAACTTCGGCATGACGTAAAATTTCTGAAAACGAGGAGCGAAGAATGCGGGAGTTGTCACTGTAGAGAGGATTTTGATTAAATTCAATAATACGACTGACAGCATGGCGGAGAGCTTTGGACGGGATAGTGCCCCAGTGGGTACAGCCGCCGCCAATATTGTTATAACGCTCTATAACTGCAACGTTTTTTCTTTGTTTTGCCAACCCCATTGCTGCCCCTTCTCCACCGGGTCCGGAGCCAATCACAATGGCATCAAAATGAGTATATTGCATAGAGGAAAGACCTGTTTTTACACAAAATAACAACTCTATATTAACATTGGTTGGCGTAATAACCTAATTAGAGTACGGTTTTTGTTTCCGGCGTTGATATAAAACGAAGGAAACATTGGTTAATATCTTTAAGAGAACAATCACAGCAAATGTAGCAGAATCTGATATATTTGCTGCATAGTATAGTCGAGTATGTATATCAGGATTGCTGTGAATAATGTAACTGGCGTCAGAGCGAAACAGAAAGAGAAAACCCGTCGTTCACTGATTGAAGCAGCATTTAGCCAACTGAGTGCTGAACGTAGTTTCACCAGCCTGAGTTTACGGGAAGTCGCCCGGGAAGCAGGAATTGCACCGACTTCATTCTATCGCCATTTTCGTGATGTGGATGAATTAGGGCTGACTATGGTGGATGAAAGCGGCTTAATGCTGCGTCAGCTTATGCGTCAGGCTCGACAGCGTATCGCAAAAGGTGGGAGTATCATTCGCACTTCTGTTTCAACCTTTATGGAGTTTATCGGTAATAATCCGAATGCATTCAGGTTATTACTGCGTGAACGTTCCGGTACATCGGCTGAGTTCCGTGCCGCTGTCGCACGGGAAATCCAACATTTTATTGCAGAACTGGCAGACTACCTTGAGCAGGCCAGTCATATGCCTCGCCATTTTACCGAAATACAAGCCGAAGCGATGGTAACAATTGTGTTCAGTGCGGGTGCAGAAGCGCTGGATATTGATGAAGAAAAAAGACGTCGTCTCGAAGAACGTTTGGTATTACAACTGCGTATGATTTCCAAAGGTGCTTTTTACTGGTATCGGCGGGAGCAAGAAAAAACGGCTAACTTAAAAAATACTGTCCTAAAAACCGCTGTCTCTAAGACTTCTGTCCCTAAAACCCCTTGAACACGACTGAAAGGAGAACAACACGATGGAACAATATCGCCAGGATAAAAGCACAATGCTGCTGGCTCTTATCGTTGGATTGGCAACTCACGGCACTTTTTCAGCATTTTTTAATTCGTTGGTACCTTTTTCAATTTTCCCGATTATCACACTTGCACTATCTCTGTATTGTCTCCATCAGCGTTATTTAAATTATCCCATGGCTGAGGGATTACCAAAACTGGCTGTTGGTTGTTTCTTCTTAGGCCTTTTTGCCTATAACGCAATTATTCGGGTTAACCACCCAGAAATTGGCTCTAATTTCCTGTCTGTTGTGGTTGGAACGGCATTAGTCTTCTGGCTTTACAGGAAGATAAAAGGGCGCAGACAACAGGCAACCTTGTCAGAAAAACATAACTGATGACTGTTTGAGAAATATGTTATGAAAACGCCATAATAATCAGTTATGGCGTTTGTAAGGTAAAAACGGGTTGTAGTAATAATAGAATTAATTGATTCTTTCCAGTAATACTCCACACTCCATATGGTGGGTATAAGGGAACTGATCAAAAAGAGCCAGCTTGCTGATTTTGTGGGTTTGCGACAATGTTTCCAGATTCTGGCAGAGCGTTTCCGGGTTACAGGAAATGTACAGAATGCGTGGGTATCCCTGTACCATTTTCACCGTTTCCTCATCTAAACCACTACGCGGTGGGTCGACAAAAATGGTTTCACACTGATAACTCTTCAGGTCAATTCCCTGAAGACGGTTGAACTCCCGCTCTCCATTCATTGCCTGAGTGAATTCTTCTGCGGACATACGGATAATCTGTACGTTATCAATCTGATTGGCTTCAATATTAAACTGAGCAGCAGCAACGGAAGGTTTAGCAATTTCCGTCGCCAGCACACGTTCAAAGTTCTGAGCCAATGCCAGAGAAAAGTTACCATTACCACAATACAGTTCAAGTAGGTCGCCTTTGGCGTCTTTGGTGCTGTTAATCGCCCACTCCAGCATATGGATATTGATACTGGCGTTTGGCTGGGTAAAGCTGTTTTCAACCTGACGGTAAATCATTGTCTTACCGGCGACAGGTAGCTCTTCATCTATATAGTCATGATCAAGCATAATTTTGGTTTTTGATGCACGCCCAATAAGCTGAACATCAAAGCCTTCTGCTTTTAGCTGATCCCGCAATGCGATTGCTTGTTCACGCCACTCATCCCCCAGTTTTTTATGATAAAGGAGGGAAACAATGATTTTGTTGCTGCGAGTGGCGAGATAATCAGCCTGAAACAGTTTGTGGCGCAATACTGAATTATTTTTTACACCCGCAATAATGGCCTGCATCATGCTATTAATGAGTTGGCAGGCTACGGGAAACTGATCAATCCGGATACGCTGCTTGGTTTGTTGATCAAACATAATGTGGTAGAGGTCATCTTCCTCATGCCAGATACGGAATTCTGCACGCATTCTGTAGTGAGATGCGGGGGAACGGAAAACTTCAGGCTCGGGCGCACTAAAGGAAACCATCATTTCTTTCAGACGATGGACTTTCTCCATCAATTGGTTTTCATAATCTTCCGTTGGCAAGAGATTCTGCATTATCTGGTTCTCGTATGATCACATTAAGAAAAATTTCCGAGCGGCATTGTAGGGAAAGTACAAAGGATGTCCAGTTTTCTGGTTCATTACCCGGCTTTTTTGATAGGAAGGTATTCTGGACACTACCCAGCCTTCATCGTAGCATGACTCTTTAATAGTTAGACTCCATTCTTCCCATGATAAATAAAACACACACTTTTATATCCGCCACTTTCATTGTGGTGTTTTCTGGCTGGAGCAATTTCTCCGCCGCAGATAATCAGGATCCGCTGGTAGTGACAGCAAACCGCTTTAAACAGCCCGTTTCTTCTGTTCTGGCACCAGTAACAGTTGTGACCCGTGACGAAATAGACAGCTGGCAGTCAAATAGCTTGGTTGATGTATTGCGCCGTTTACCGGGAGTTGATATTGCTCAAAATGGTGGAATAGGGCAGAACTCTTCTTTATTTATACGCGGTTCAGATTCACGCCATGTTTTGATTCTGGTCGATGGCATTCGGTTAAATCAAGCAGGTATTACAGGCTCTTCTGACCTTAGCCAGATCCCGCTGAGTTTAGTGCAAAAAATTGAATATATTCGCGGTGCCCGTTCTGCTGTATATGGCTCAGATGCGATTGGAGGAGTACTCAATATCATCACAACACGAGAGCAGCAAGGGACGACCCTCAATGCAGGGATCGGTTCGCATGGATACCAGAATTACAATGGTTCAACCCAGCAGAAATTGGATGAAGATACAGTACTGAGTGCCGCAGCGGGCTATACCTATACTAAAGGATTTGATGTGGTGGCGGGGAGAGGAACCAATGAGCCGGATCGAGACGGATTTATGAGTAAAATGCTATGGCTGGGCATTAATCATAAATTTAATGACCAACTCAGCGGATTTGCCCGGACATATGGCTACGATAATCGCTCAAACTATGATGGATCCTTTACGGATACTCGAAAGTTATTTAGCCGTAGTTACGAAACAGGAATTCTTTTTAATCGGGATATCTACTCATCTCAGCTTATTACCAGTTATAGCCATGTTAAAGATTATAATTTTAAGCATAAGATCTATAAGGGAAACACAACGCTAAGTGACTCGAAGCAATACAATGTGCAGTGGGGTAACAGTTGGCAGATAGGTCATGGTGCAATTAGTGGAGGGGTAGACTGGAAAAGAGAATCTGTAGCCGCTGGTTCTAACTATATTCCTGCACAAAAAAGTGTTGATAACACAGGCGTGTATTTAACTGGTCAGCAGAAAGTAGAGAATTTTATTCTTGAAGGAGCTATACGCTCAGACCGTCATTCTGAATATAACTGGAACATGACGTGGCAAACAGGGGCTGCTTGGGAATTCCTTGATGGCTACCGTTTTGTTATTTCCTATGGGACAGCGTTTAAGGCACCAACACTTGGGCAATTGTATGGCTGGGGAGCTAACCCGGATTTAAAACCAGAAAATAGTAAACAATGGGAAAGTGGAATTGAAGGATTAACCGGAGACCTTAGCTGGCGTTTCTCCATTTATCGTAATGATATTGAGCAATTGATTGATTTTTCCAATAACCGCTATTTGAACGTAGGGCAGGTAAAAATTAAAGGCGTTGAATGGACGGGAATGATGGATACCGGCATATTCCAACACCAATTAACACTACAATATGTTGACCCGCGTGATAACAATAATCAGCAATTAACTCGCAGAGCGAAACAGCAGTTGAAGTATCAGTTAGACTGGGAGATCTGCAATATCGATTGGGGAATCACTTATCAATATATTGGGCAGCGTTTTGATCAGGATTTTAATTCATTCCCCTCGAAAAGAATAAAATTAGGCGGAGTCAGTCTATGGGATATCAACGGGTCTTATCCAGTCACTGACCGTCTGACAATCCATGCTAGAATAGCTAATCTGTTTGATAAAAATTATGAGACAGCGTATGGCTATCGCACTCCAGGACGAGAATACTTCATCACAGGCAGTTACAACTTCTGATTTAACTACATTCGATATAAAGAAAACCGCCCGCCCGACCATTCTGGTATTTGATTCCGGTGTGGGTGGTTTATCTGTATATCAGGAGATCCGACAATTGCTGCCGGATCTCCACTATATATATGCATTCGATAATGAAGCCTTCCCTTATGGCGAGAAAACGGCAGAAGTCATTATTGAGCGGGTTGTCAAAGTTGTTGATGAAATCCAGAAAAGGCATCCATTAGCAATTGTCGTTATTGCCTGCAACACCGCGAGTACTGTCAGCCTTCCAGCTTTGCGTGAGCGTTTTTCTTTTCCTGTTGTGGGTGTTGTTCCTGCTATCAAACCTGCCGCGAAGCTCACTTGTAACCGCGTAGTTGGACTATTGGCAACACGGGCAACAGTCAATCGTGACTATACTAAAGAACTTATCACCAGATTCGCTACGGATTGTCAGGTTCATGCTATCGGTTCAGCTGAGCTGGTCGAACTGGCAGAACGAAAGCTGCACGGTGAAACCATCCCTCTGGAAGAACTGGAAAAAATATTAAAACCGTGGCTGAGAATGAAAGAACCACCAGACACTGTTATTTTGGGATGTACTCATTTTCCTTTACTTGCAGAGGAACTGTCTCAGGTTCTGCCTAATGGCACGAGATTGATTGATTCAGGTGCTGCAATTGCACGAAGAACCGCATGGCTGATAAAAAATCGAGAAAATTTATCTGTAACGACAGAAAATAACTTAGCGTATTGCACCAAAATAGATGCTAATAGCGAGTCTCTACGGCCTGTTTTATATAATTATGGCTTCATTTCGCTGGAAAAACTGCCAACTTAAGTCAAATTTGGCGCAATAACCAGCAGTCGGTATTTTTTTTCAAAAAAACTATTGTCAGGGCCGAAAAACTCCCTATAATGCGCCACCACTGACCGACGCTGAGCTGAGACACGCCGCGCAGGACAGCGGAACGAAAGCGAAAATAAACGCTTGACTCCGGAGGCAAAAAGCGTAAGATACGCAGCCTCGCAACCCGGAACGAGAGGTTCGGTTGCACCGCTCTTTAACAACATAATCAGACAATCTGTGTGGGCACTCGCAAGACACTATCGACAGCCGAAAGGCAAAAAAGATTAAAGTCTTGAAGAGTGACTGAAACAGTTAATTCATT
>NZ_CAWNQF010000099.1:0-12773 GCF_963876465.1 Xenorhabdus sp. KK7.4 | reverse complement strand
AGTTGCATGTTCACCGGATGGTATTTGTAGTGATGGCGCAGGTCTTGAATTGAAGTGTCCTAACACTACCGAAGTGTTTATTGACTTGGCTTTGAACGGTATTAATGCCATGAAAAAGGAGTATGTCGCTCAGGTTCAATATTCCATGTGGATAACAGGAAAGGATGTCTGGCATTTTGCTAATTATGACCCCCGGATGCCGGGTGGAAAGGAGATTGTTCACATGCCCGTGTATCGGGATGAAAACGTAATGAAAGAATTCGATGAGCAAATCCCTGAATTTATAGAAAGAATGGATAAGGGATTAAATAAATTAGGCGTTGAATTCGGTAATCAATGGAGGGTTAATAATGGCTAGCAAAGGCGTTAACAAGGTTATTTTAGTTGGCCACTTAGGCCAAGACCCAGAGGTACGTTATCTACCAAACGGTGGTGCAGTAACCAATATCACTTTAGCCACCTCTGAAGCATGGCGGGATAAGCAATCCGGGGAGATGAAGGAAAAAACGGAATGGCACAGAGTAGTAATATTCGGGAAACTCGCTGAAATTGCCGGTGAATATCTGAGAAAAGGTACTCAGGTTTACATTGAAGGCCAGCTACAAACACGGAAGTGGCAAGACCAGCAAGGGCAGGATCGCTATTCCACTGAGGTTGTCGTGAATATCGGTGGGACTATGCAAATGTTGGGTAATAAGCAAGGAAGTCAGCAAGGGCAACAATCACAACCCCAGCACTCAGGGCAACAGCAACAATCCCAGCTCTGGGGACAGCAGCCACAAGGACAGGTTCAGCAACCAAAACCAGCTCCACCACCAATGGATTTTGACGATGACGTGCCGTTCGCCTCTATCGGCAAGCAATACCCCAACCATGCTATCTACGTGATTTAACCAATTCTAACCCAACACCCTATCACTACGCTGCTGTGCGGCGGGAGGATTACTTATGTCTACTAATTATGATTCAAAGCTAATTGTCGGTACTGAACTGGAAAATGTAAGCATTAGCGATGAAGAGATTGAAGATTTAATTTGTGAAGGCTATGCGCGGCATGGCTCTTATTTTTCTGGCGAGTTCTATTTTATTGGTAAGGAAATTCACACCGCAACTATCACATCTGAAAATTTCAATGAAGAGTATTTATCACTAAAGGATGAGGTTGCAAAAGAGCTAGGGGTAGATATTGATGATGTCTCTTTGCGAAATGGTATTCTAATTTGGTAAATGCACAAACATTTAATTGGTATGTAATGCCGTGAAAGCAGCATTAAGGAGGTTGCATGTATACCCCATGGAACCCAAACCCCAAAGCGATCCTGAGAGTTAACGACCCCTACCCCATTCCAACACACTGCCGATATTGTGGCAGACACGTGATGATTGAACATCATCTGAATGTCTTTAAACGCATCCATGACAGCCGCTGGCCTTGGTTATACCACTGTTGGGCATGTGGTGCGCGTGTCAGTATTCACCCGGAAACAGATATCCCGATGGGGTCACTGGCGGATAAGAAAACTCGTCAGGCCAGAGTATCAGCACATCGTTATTTTGATGATGTCGTCAGGAGTCGTAATTTAGAGCGCACGGAAGCGTATCAATGGTTAGCACGTCAACTGGACATCAGTTTTAACACCTGTCACTTCGGCTGGTTTGATACTGATATGTGTAAGAAAGCAGAGAGTATATGTAGGAGGTTTGGATAATGGGAGCAATGCGCGAAGAACTTGATTTTTATATGCATGAAGCCAGTCCTGAATTACTTAAAGATCGCCGAGAATACATCGAAGTTTGTCTTATGAATCGATTAGCAAAAGATTTAGAGATAATGAATACAAAATATGCAAATGACCCAAGATTCACTGAAATTAGAGAATCTCATACCGAAGGTTTGAATTTCTTCATAAAAACCGGATTTAAACGTAGAGAGAATAAATAATGAACAATGATGTGATTGAGTTGGCGGGGGGAAATAGAAAATTTGCAAGTTAAAGCAGCAATGGAGCTATCTAATTCTTGGATAATAGAGAGACTTTTGCTAGCAAATGCAGCCGCACTCTGCTTGTTGGAAAAAGGAGAAAAAGAGCAAGCTATGGCTTGGATGGAGGGCCTTTCTGATTGGGCTGATGAAGATTTATTATCTGAGGCAGAGAGTAATTCAGATGATTTAGATTCTTGGGTTAATAAGCGAATGGAAAATGAAGTAAGTACAATAAAAGCACTGGAAATTATTCGCTCAGAAACACCTACCGTAGAGAAAATTAAAAGCTCACTGGAAGAATTAGCAAAGAAACTCGCTGAATATGAAAATATGGAACCCGCCGGCCATTTCATCGTTAGTGGAGATGGTTTTATCGGCGAAGTTTTTCATGAATTCAATAATGACCCCGATGTATTTAAGCTCTACCGTCATCCAAACAAATAACGAGAAATAACATGTCAGATTTTGGTGGTAGCAATACTCCGCCCGAATTTAAAGATTTATGGCAAACTCCCCTCCCGTTATTTAAAGCACTCAACCTAGAATTTAAATTTACCCTTGATGTAGCAGCATCTGCTCAAAACGCGCTGTGCACACATTATCTCACGGAACGAGATAATGCACTGAAATCTGACTGGGTGAGTCACGGTGCTATCTGGTGTAACCCGCCTTACTCCCATATTAGGCCGTGGGTAGAGAAAGCCGCTATCGAGTGCCAAAAGCAATTACAGCCCGTCGTGATGTTAGTTCCCTCTGATACCTCTGTGGGTTGGTTTAAGTTAGCGCTGGTGACAGTTGATGAGGTCAGGTTAATAACGGGTGGGCGTATTTCATTTATCAACGCTGAGACACAGAAGACAGTGAATGGAAATAATAAAGGCAGCCTATTGCTAATTTGGAGGCCATTCATTAAACCACGTAAAACAATAACAACCGTCGACCGAGATTATTTAACTAATATCGGTCGTGAACTATTGAGGAAAATAGCGTGAAGATAACCATTGAAATAACAGAAAAAGAAATTAATGAGTACGTAGATAATTGGCTAGCAGTAAGTGGTGAAGAATTGCATGAGTGCGTTAAACATGATGCATTTCATAGCCTTCAGGAGTCATTTCCTGAACTCGAAGAAGAGAATGTAATTGTGGTTGTCAATGACTAACGAATTCGAGAACGCAAGGAGGAAGGTGGCAAGGGATTGCCTTAAAGAACTGAAACAGCATCCAAATACGACGACAAATCAGTCACCGCAATTCTAGAAAACATACACCCAAATTTAAACCACTCAACCACATGAGATTCAGTGCTAAATCAGTGCTGGCTTATTATGTGCGGATTATTCGGAAGGAGAGGAAATGAAACTCATGCACAGCCATCAGGAAACAAATGAAGTGCTCAGTCACTCATTCCACCTGACTCAGATTATTGCCTCAGTCTGGGGTGATCCATCTGATATCACTGATGTAGTCTGGCATTCTGGATACCGTAAGCCGGAACGGGAAGCAACAGAAATAGCCCAGCTCACTATCGACATTATGGAAGGGGTACCCGATGGGGTGCCCTACTCTGCAAGACCGAAAAATTTGAACGATATTCTCATGGCGGAACTGAGCGACATTATTTTCGGTGCAACGTGGGGTGATAAGGCAACCTCGGCGAGCGTGGCGAGGGTGATATTGGAGAGCGGGTATCAGAAAGGAGGAGAACAGTGAAAATGAATACAGTATTCTTATTGATGGCAGAGTTTGAAACTTCGCAGATTCTTCTGTCAGCTATAGCCGAGAAGTACCTTAAATTGACTCCAGCGACAGCAGAACGCAAGGCCATTGAAGGTAAGTTAAAATTCCCGACATACAGAATGAATGACAGCCAGAAATCACCGCGAATTGTTCATGTACATGATCTCGCTGAGTACATCGATAAGCAAAGGGAACTGGCAGCAAAAGAAGTGGAACGGATGCAGTCGAAGAAGAAAGTAAATTGATTGAAATTCATATCCGGGTGCTATTTCTCAGCACCCCAATAGCACCCCTTTATAATATAACAAGTTGATTTATAACTTAACAAATACCACTGTATATAGCCGGCAGATAAAAAAATCGCGGGATTATACCTCCTTTTTGGGATCAGGCAACTATCAATATATTGATTTTTAGCAACTACAAGTCATTTTTTCCTATTTTTTATCCGCAATAAACCTGCATAAAGCTATCGCAAACGTTTGCCTTGGCTGTTAGAATTATTCCGTTCTGTTTTATTCATTCAAATGCAACCGCCTGGGAGCTACGCAGTGACCAACAAAACCTCTCTTAGCTATAAAGATGCTGGTGTCGATATTGATGCTGGTAATGCCTTAGTCAATCGTATCAAAAGTGTAGTGAAACAGACCCGACGCCCGGAAGTAATGGGGGGATTGGGTGACTTTGGTGCATTATGTTCTCTGCCACAAAAATATCGTGAACCTGTTTTAGTTTCTGGCACAGATGGTGTGGGGACTAAATTGCGTCTGGCCATGGATCTGAAGCGCCACGATACGATCGGCATTGATTTGGTCGCCATGTGCGTCAACGATTTGGTAGTTCAGGGAGCTGAACCTCTGTTCTTCCTTGATTACTATGCAACAGGGAAATTAGATGTTGATACCGCATCGAGCGTTATAACCGGCATCGCGGAAGGCTGTAAACAGGCAGGCTGTGCTCTGGTCGGTGGAGAAACAGCTGAAATGCCGGGCATGTACCACGGCGAAGATTACGATGTTGCAGGCTTCTGTGTCGGTGTGGTTGAAAAATCAGAAATCATTGATGGCAGCAAAGTTCAGGCTGGAGATGCACTCATAGCACTGTCATCCAGCGGGCCACACTCCAATGGTTATTCATTGATCCGTAAAATCCTTGAAGTGAGCCAGACCAATCCAGAGATAACTGAGCTGGATGGTAAAACACTGGCTGATCATCTTCTCGCTCCAACCCGTATTTACGTTAAACCACTGCTTGAACTGATCGAACAAATTGAAATCCATGCGATTTGCCATCTGACAGGGGGTGGTTTCTGGGAAAATATTCCCCGCGTTCTGCCTGAAAATATGCAGGCAAAAATAGACGGCACCAGTTGGCAATGGCCAGCCATTTTTAAATGGCTGCAACAGGCTGGCAATGTCAGCGACCATGAAATGTACCGTACGTTTAACTGCGGCGTCGGCATGATAATTGCTCTGCCTCAGTCTCAGGCAACACAGGCGATTGAATGGCTGAATAAAGCGGGTGAAAACGCATGGCAAATCGGCAGCATCACTGAATCTGATCATAGCGGACAGCAAGTTACGATCAGTTAATAAAAAGCCAGTTAATAGAAAGTGATTCAATGAAGACTATGAAAAAAATTGCGGTCTTAATTTCTGGTAATGGCAGTAATCTGCAATCTATCATTGATGCCTGCCAGCAAAACCGGATTAATGGTCAGATCTGTGCTGTGTTCAGCAATAAAGCTGACGCTTATGGTCTGCAACGCGCTGAAGAATCAGCTATTCCAACCCATTTTCTTAATCCGAAGGAATATTCTGATCGCACAGATTATGACTCCGCCCTGCTTACAGCCATTGATCAATATCAGCCCGATTTAATTGTTTTAGCGGGTTATATGAGGATCCTGTCATCTGGCTTTGTGCAGCATTACCGTGGCCGACTACTCAATATTCATCCCTCCCTGCTACCGAAATATCCCGGCTTACATACTCACCGTAAGGCGATAGAAAACGGTGATCAGGAACATGGCACTTCTGTCCACTTTGTCACCGAAGAACTTGATGGTGGTCCTGTTATCTTACAGGCCAAAGTGCCCATTTTTGCAGAAGATCAAGAAGAGGAAGTGATTCGACGCGTGCAAACTCAGGAGCATAATATTTACCCGATGGTCATTGGCTGGTTTCTGGAAGGGCGTTTGAGCATGGGCAATAATACCGCCATTTTGGATGGGAAAGTACTTTCTCAACAAGGATATGCTTCAGACTAATCGATATAATTAATTCCAAAATTTATTATTAGTTCCAAAACTACAGCATTGTGTTAAGGTTAGTTAATTAAGCTAAACTTAATCATACTAAGGTAAAAATAATTAGCTGGGCACCTTGCTGTACTTTATTACTTCATAATATTCTCTTTGATAAAAATCAAAACTAAGTTGTCCTTACGTTAAAAACACTGAGGTATCTAATGTCCAGTGGTTCCGAAAATCCACCCGTAAATCTACGCCCACTTGAACGGGAAGATCTCCCTTTCGTCCACCAGCTTGATAATAATGCCAGTGTCATGCGTTACTGGTTTGAAGAACCTTATGAAGCTTTCGTTGAATTATGCGATCTCTATGACAAGCATATCCATGATCAAAGTGAACGCCGTTTTATTATTGAAAGTATGAATTCCAAAGTTGGTCTGGTGGAACTAGTGGAAATTGATTATGTCCACCGCCGGGCTGAGTTTCAGCTCATTATTGCGCCAGCTTATCAGGGGCAAGGCTATGCAACAGGAGCAGTTAAACTTGCGATGGAGTACGCATTTTCAGTCCTAAACCTCTATAAACTCTATTTAATTGTTGATAAAGAAAACGAAAAAGCAATTCATATATACAATAAACTGGGATTTTATACAGAAGGAGAGCTTATTGATGAGTTCTTTGTAAACGGCTCTTATCATACTGCTATCCGCATGTGTACTTTCCAGCATCACTATTTTGCTAACAAAATTAGGCATTCCCAGAGTAAAAAGCAGCACTGTTAACCAATGGACCAAATGGAGTAGTAATGTCCCAAGACCGCCTCTATACAGAAAAAGAACTCAGCTGGCTCTCTTTCAATGAACGTGTGCTTCAGGAAGCGGCTGACAAAAGTAATCCACTTATTGAAAGGATGAGGTTTTTAGGGATCTACTCCAATAATCTGGATGAGTTTTATAAAGTCCGTTTCGCCGATGTAAAACGTCGCATTCTGATTAGCGAAGCCCGGGGTTCTGCAACGGGTTCCCGGCAATTATTAAAAAAAATCCAGTCAAAAGTCGCCAAAATCGATCAGGAGTTTGATGAACTCTATAACGATTTATTGTTGGAAATGGCGCGTAATCAGATTTTCCTCATCAATGAACGGCAGATATCCCCGAATCAGCAAATCTGGCTACGGCAGTATTTCCGCCAGCATTTGCGTCCACACATTACGCCTATCGTTATCAATCCAGAAACTAATCTGGTTGAATTTTTAAAAGATGATTACACCTATTTAGCGGTAGAAATTATCCGCGGGCAGGAAACCAAATACGCTTTGCTGGAAATCCCTTCCGATAAAGTTCCCCGTTTCGTTAATTTGCCGCCGGAAATGCCCAAAAGACGCAAATCAATGATCCTGATTGATAACATTCTGCGCTACACACTGGATGAAATTTTTAAGGGCTTTTTTGATTACGACACACTAAGTGTTTACTCCATGAAAATGACCCGTGATGCTGAATACGATTTAGCGACGGAAATGGAATCCAGCTTGCTGGAATTAATGTCTTCAACACTGAAACAAAGACTGACAGCCGAACCTGTCCGTTTTGTTTATCAGCGTGATATGCCTGATGAAATGGTCGAATTATTGCGTAGCAAACTGGGGCTTTCCAATGATGACTCTGTAATTGCCGGCAGCCGTTATCACAATTTCAGAGATTTCATTAAATTCCCTAATGAAGGAAACCGGACTCTGCTGAATAAACCAATGCCCCGGCTGCGCCATACCTGGTTTGATAATTTCCGCAATGGTTTTGATGCTATCCGTGAACAGGATGTATTGCTTTATTATCCTTATCACACTTTCGAGCATGTACTGGAATTACTGCGGCAGGCATCATTCGATCCAAGCGTATTATCGATAAAAATTAACATCTATCGGGTAGCGAAAGACTCACGCATAGTTGAATCCATGATCCATGCAGCCCACAATGGCAAAAAAGTGACAGTCGTCGTGGAATTACAGGCACGTTTTGATGAAGAAGCCAATATTCACTGGGCAAAACGCCTGACTGAAGCGGGGGTGCATGTCATTTTCTCGGCTCCCGGCCTGAAAATTCACGCCAAACTGTTTATCATTTCACGCCTTGAAGGGAATGAAATTATTCGTTATGCCCACATCGGTACAGGGAATTTCAATGAAAAAACAGCCCGTTTATATACCGACTACTCCCTAATGACAGCCAAACCCGAAGTCACCAACGAAGTACGCCGGGTATTTAACTTTATTGAAAACCCTTATCGTCCGGTGACGTTTGAGAACTTGATGGTTTCTCCCCAAAACTCACGGGCTATGCTCAATAAATTAATTGATCAGGAAATTGAAAATGCCAGAGCAGGAGAAATTGCAGGTATCACGCTGAAAATAAATAATCTGGTAGACAGAGAATTGGCAGATCGCCTATATGATGCCTCTGAAGCGGGTGTCAAAGTACGCCTTCTGATCCGGGGAATGTGCTCTCTGGTTCCCGGCCAGCCCGGTTTTAGTGAAAATATTCAGGTTACCAGTATTGTCGATCGTTTCCTTGAACATGATCGGGTTTATGTTTTCACTAATAAAGGAGATGAGAAAATCTTCCTTTCTTCCGCAGACTGGATGACACGGAACATTGATTATCGTATTGAAGTTGCCGTTTGTCTGCTTGACCCACTGTTAAAACAGCGTGTTCTCGATATTCTGGAATTACAGTTTAGTGATACGGTCAAGGCTCGTTATATTGATAAAGAATTGAGCAATAGGTATGTCCCACGAGGAAATAAACGTAAAATTCGCGCACAAACTGCCATTTACGATTATCTGAAAAATCTGGAACAGCCTGAATCAAGAGTTTAATTTATGCCGTTGAAACACGATACACCAACGCCTAAACCGCTGGAAATTGCAACCATCGATCTGGGTTCCAATAGTTTTCATATGGTTATCGCCCGAATTGTAAATGGGGCATTACAAGTTATCGGTCGCCTGAAAAAACGGGTTTACCTTGCTGATGGATTCAACGATAAAAATGAACTGAGTGAAGAAGCCATCAAACGTGGTCTTGAGAGCCTTTCGTTATTCGCTGAACGTTTGCAAGGCTTCCCCGCAGAAAACGTCTGCCTTGTAGGAACTCACAGTTTACGGGAAGCAAGTAACGCCGAAGAATTTCTGCAACGGGCCAAAGAAGTCATCCCCTATCCTATTGAGATTATTTCCGGTCATGAAGAAGCCCGTTTAATTTTTATGGGAGTAGAACATACTCAGCCAGAAAAAGGCCGTAAGCTGGTGATTGATATTGGTGGCGGTTCAACCGAGCTGGTTATTGGTGAAGGCTTCGAACCTCTTCTCATTGAAAGCCGCCGTATGGGATGCGTCAGTTTTGCCCGGCAGTTTTTCCCTGATGGGGTGATAAATGAACACAATTTCCGTAAAGCACGGCTTCAGGCAGAACAAAAGCTGGAAAATCTCATCTGGCAATTCCGCACAAAAGGCTGGGATTTTGCTCTGGGGGCGTCGGGTACAATTAAGGCAGTGCATGAATTACTGGTTGAATTGGGTGAAAAAGATGGCCTGATTACACCTGAGCGGCTTCAGATGCTGGTCAAGAGAGTATTGAAATACAAAAATTTCAAATCGCTGGATCTGCCCGGTTTATCGGACGATCGCAAACAGACTCTGGTTCCTGGTCTGGCAATCCTGTGCGGTATATTTGATGCCCTAAATATTCAGGAATTATGCTTGTCTGACGGAGCACTACGTGAAGGCGTTCTTTACGAAATGGAAGACCGTTTCCGACATCTGGATATCCGTCAGAGAACCGCCAAAAGTCTTGCTGATCACTATAATATCGATCGCGAACAGGCCAGTCGTGTCTGGGATACAGCTAAAACACTTTATGATCAGTGGGCTGCGCAAAATCCGAAACGGGTACAACCACAACTGGAGTCTATCCTGCTCTGGGCTGCCATGCTGCATGAAGTTGGCTTAAGTATTAATCTGAGTGGCCTGCAACGGCACTCTGCCTATATCCTGCAACATACTGATTTGCCTGGTTTCAACCAAGAGCAGCAATCATTACTGGCAACACTGGTTCGTTATCACCGCAAAGCGGTTAAAGTTCATGAGCACCCTCGTTTCTATTTGTTTAAGAAAAAGCAATATCTTCCTATGCTCCAGATATTAAGATTAGCAACACTGCTGAATAATCAGCGTCAGTCCACAACAACACCTGAGTCACTGACACTGGAAACGGATCATGGGCACTGGATACTTTCTTTCCCGAGAAACTATTTAACTCAAAATACACTAATGCAACTGGATTTAGAAAAAGAGCAAGCTTACTGGAGTGATGTGACAGGCTGGCATCTACATATCCAAGAGGAATCAACTTAACGATATCGTATTATGAAAAAGAAAAAGAAAACCGCTCAGATTACAAAATTAATTCTGCTTATCAGCTTTCTGATTTTATTTGGGCGTTTTATCTATTCATCAATTGCAGCGTTAGAACATCATCAGCAAAAAAAGCAAAATATGATGGAACAAAGCAGCGATCTTAAGACAAAATAACATCATTCCTGATAGTGTAATTTTGGCAAAACCTAAAGGTCATATAATGTTACAGCCAGCCTTTAAACCCGATAATACGAATGTTGCCAGCCAGCATTCGCAAAAGCTGGCTCTTGCTCGCCAGCATCTATTTTCTCTGTTAATTAACGATAAGCTATTCGTTGATACATTATTAGGACAGGCTGATGCGCATGCAAAGATTAGCAATGATCTGCTACTCGAAAAAATTGAAGAAGTCCGCTCCTTACTGACCAGCCTGCATGCGGCAGATATTGCAGATATTCTGGAGGCACTGCCTTATGATGAGCGTCTTGCTTTGTGGCGGCTCATCGACAACAACCAGCGTGGTGAAGTTTTGGTGGAAGCTTCAATCCCGGTCTGGGAAAACTTAATTAAGGATATGTCGGATCTGGCGCTGCTTAGAGCAATCGGTACACTGCATGTCGATGAACAGGCTTATATTGTCGAACACCTTCCAAGAGATACCACGCACCGTCTGCTGACCTATCTGGAACCCAGCCAGCGCAACCGTATCCGGGAAGTATTACAATACCACAAAGACAGCATCGGCCAGATGATGGACTTTGAATTTGTAACTGTACGGGGCAATGTCACGCTCAGTACCGTTCAGCGTTTTCTGCGTTCCCGTGGGTCTATTCCTGCAACAACGGATAAAATTTTTGTTATTGACCGTAAAAACCGGCTTCAAGGGGAACTTCCGCTCACTACCCTGCTAACCAGCGCCCCCGATAAATTAGTCGCCGAAGTGATGAACATAGATACCGTCACTTTTCTGCCGGAGCAAAAAGGTGAAGATGCAGCCAGCGCGTTCGAACGTTATGACCTGATTTCTGCTGCAGTTGTGGATAATAATGGCCGTCTGATGGGACGTCTGACTGTTGAGGATATCGTCGATACCTTAAGCGAAGAGACAGATACCAATATCCGGCGTATGGGTGGCCTGAGCCGTGAAGAAGATGTTTTCGCTCCGGTTGGGCAGGCAGTAAAAACCCGCTGGGCATGGCTAGCCATTAATCTGTGCACTGCATTCGTTGCTTCACGGGTGATCGGTCTGTTTGAACATACCATTTCCCAGCTCGTTGCGCTTGCCACACTGATGCCTATCGTGGCAGGTATCGGGGGGAACACTGGCAATCAGACCATCACAATGATAGTGCGGGCTCTGGCACTCCATCAAATCCGGACAGGAAGTTTTCCTTATATTTTATTGAGGGAGCTGGGTGTTGCCCTGATAAACGGTATTATTTGGGGGGGAATTATGGGGCTTGTCACTTATCTGCTCTACGATGACCCAGCAATGGGCGGAGTAATGACAATGGCAATGATACTCAACCTGCTGATGGCTGCCCTGATGGGCGTGCTGATCCCTTTTATTATGATGAGACTGGGCAGAGATCCTGCTATTGGCTCCAGTGTGATGATAACTGCGATTACTGATACTGGTGGTTTTTTTATCTTTTTAGGGCTGGCAACCCTGTTTTTGGTTTAATGCGTAAAAAACATCAACTGACTTAACCCGTATATAATGCGGGTTAATATTTATCATTTGAAAATATTTTGATGATTATGAAAAGACATTTGATTGGCTGCTCATAATCTTATGATTGATGAAACTCAATAAACTACTCAATAGGCTTTTCAGTATAGTATTTTATTAATTCACTGTGCTCATTAATTATTTCCATTTTTCTGGGATCGTCTTTGTATTTTTCCTTCAACTCATAAAGTAATTCATTGGCTTTTTTACAAAATATATCAATCTCATCTTGCAGTAATCGCTTTCTTGCATCAGATAAATCACTATCCCATTCATCTGCAAGATATTCGCAATATTCAGTTTTTTCATTTATTCTTGCAAATCTTTTGGCATATTACCCCTTAATGCCCATGAAACCCCATGTAGGCAGAAAAAAATCACACTCGATATGATTATCTTTTCCATTTTATTGCTAATTTTCCATACCCAGTGCATTAGGAAAGCTCTCCCTGAGTGTCACACAGTTGAAGATATTATTACTCTGGCACCTGATTTGTTTCATTGTCACGCTTAGAACACCTGCATAGGAGGTTTAAGCGTAACAAATAAGTATCCCCCGGCATAGCCGGGGGTTTTTCATATGCGCCTATAAGGCTCTCTTACCTGCCGCGCCCTAACAGGCGCATCGCAATCTGACATTTGCATTCTAGTGA